>CASEDW010000211.1 GCA_949286775.1 uncultured Eubacteriales bacterium
ATTGTCTATATGCTGGAGAAGATTCGGCATACCGGCTTTAAGAGCTTCGAGATTTTCGCTGTTAAGATCTTCTTTGGAAACTCCTCCATGATATTTCAATGCACGGACTGTAGCCACTATTACAACCGCAGAAGGCGTAAGATTTGCCATACGGCATTTTATATCAAGGAATTTTTCAGCTCCCAGGTCAGCCGCGAAACCTGCTTCCGTTACGACGTAATCGCCAAGTTTTAAAGCCATCCTGGTGGCAGTTACCGTATTGCATCCGTGAGCGATATTCGCAAATGGTCCGCCGTGTACAAAGGCCGGCGTATGTTCCAGCGTCTGTACGAGATTAGGTTTCAAAGCGTCTTTAAGAAGAGCCGTCATAGCGCCTTCGGCTTTTAAGTCGTGCGCCGTAACAGGTTTTCCGTCATAAGTATAACCTACTACCATGCGTCCGAGTCTTGCCTTAAGATCAGGAATATCAGAGGCAAGGCAAAGAACCGCCATTACTTCAGAAGCTACGGTTATGTCAAATCCGTCCTCTCTTGGGACTCCCTGGGCTCTTCCGCCGAGTCCGTCAACGATATTTCTGAGCTGTCTGTCATTCATATCCACGGCGCGTTTCCAGGTAATCTGTTTTACATCGATTCCGAGTTCATTGCCCTGCTGGATATGATTGTCAAGCATCGCGGCAAGCAGATTGTTAGCCGCTCCAATAGCGTGGAAATCTCCTGTAAAATGAAGATTGATATCCTCCATAGGAATAACCTGAGCGTATCCGCCTCCTGCTGCTCCGCCCTTTATACCGAATACCGGGCCAAGAGACGGCTCCCTCAGCGCTACAACAACATTTTTTCCGATTTTCTTAAGTCCGTCCGCAAGTCCTACGGAAGTCGTCGTCTTTCCTTCGCCTGCCGGAGTCGGCGTTATAGCTGTTACAAGAATAAGTTTTCCGTTCTCTTTATCTCTGTAATCGTCTAAAAGCTTATAATCGATCTTTGCTTTATAGTTTCCGTACTGTTCGATATACTTTTCATCGATATTAAGTTTCGCGGCGATTTCGGTGATCTTTTCAGGAACTGCTTCCTGAGCAATTTCAATGTCTGTTTTAAAGCTCATTCTCTTTTCTCCTTTTGTATGCAGTTGATACTGAAAACAAAAAAGCCCTCCGGGTTTTTCTTTTCAGTATACCCAGACGGCCGGTCGCTTACGTTATACTCCATGTGGTTAATTCCACTTATCCGTCAGTCGTATAACGCCTCTTATTAACTTATATTCCGATACTAACATATCTCATTATGGGGCGCAAGGTGTTTTTTAACTTTTTATTATTAGTGAGTTACCCGACAAATCAAACTTTTTATGAGTCAGCCGCGGTTAGCCGTTTTTTCAAGAATCCTTCTTATAAGAAATGTTCCCGCAAAAGCGCATGCTGTTCCTATCAAAACTCCGCCGACAACATCGCTCGGGTAATGCACTCCCACATAAAGTCTTGAAAAAGCCATTATCGACGCGTATATAACAGCGATAACGCCTATCCATTTGTACTTTTTAGGAAGAGCTATCAAAAGAGCTACAGAACACGCAAAGGCCGCCGAAGAATGGCCTGACGGAAACGACGCGTCCGATTCCTTTGGTATAAGTATACTTAAATCATTCATTGCTTCATAAGGCCTTATTCTCGCCACTGCGTTTTTTAATATAAGATTGCAGCTTATAAATGAAAAGATAAGACTTAACGCAGGCGCAAATCCGATCGTAAGTTCACCTAAATCGGCTCTCTTTCTTTTCTTCAATATGAAAAACATAACCGAGACAACAAGACACACAGCCGCGATGATTATCCATATAAAGCCGTGATCTCCTGATTTTGTCACTGTTATAAAAAATTTATTAAAAAAACTGTTTCTTGCAGACTGAATCAGCATCAGTATGTCTGCCTCGATTACAGATAATAATTCGAACATAATAAATCCCCGTTTTTTCCATTTTTCCATTTGTCCCTTGACTCATAATAATGAAATATACATTTATTTAATCAATTATTCAAGCCGAAGGTCATTTCTTCAAAAAAATTACTTAAAATTATTGAGATATTTTCACCCTGAATGTATACTGGACGTTGGCTTTTAATCATATAGATATATTTTTTTACATCAGAAAAGAATCAGAAAAGAGGTAGAAATGGCTGATCGTATATTCGCGTTTACAGGAAAAGGCGGAGTAGGAAAAACTTCTCTGTCGGCTCTTTTAGTTAAAATTCTCGTTAAACGTCATCCGGATAAAAAAATTCTCGCGATAGACGCCGATCCCGCAGTAGGGCTCGCGACAGCCCTTAGCGTAGATGTCAGCCGTACTGTAAATGATGTACGGCTCAAATTTATAAATGAATTTTCATCACCTTCCAAGCCTTCCGCGCTCGAAGTCATGAATGACGCCCATTACGATGTGACGGAATCTGTTATAGATAACGGCGATTTTTGCTTTCTGGCCATAGGAAGGCCTGAAGGCGCAGGATGTTACTGCTCTGTAAACAGTTTCTTAAAAGATATTATTTCTGAGCTCACTGAAAGTTTCGACTATGTAGTTATAGACGGAGAAGCCGGAATCGAACAAATTAACAGACGAGTTATGGAAAAAGTAACAGATCTTATATTAGTAAGCGATTCCTCCAAAAAAGGCATCGACGTGATCAAAACCATAAAAAAAGTAGCTGAAGGTCTCGAGATGTTCTCTGATGATTTCACTATAATTAACAGAGTCAGAAATGAAAAAGTTCTCGACATGATCGACTTTTCAGATTTAAAACTCACGGGATTTATTCCGGAGGATGAAACTCTTGAGCTTCTTGACATTAAAGGCAAAAGTCTCCTTACTCTTCCCGATTCGAGCGTAACTATTAAAAAACTTAATGAGATTCTGGAGGAAATCGGCGTTTAAATGAAAGATTTAAAACATATTCATTACTATGAGGAACTATTGGAAGATGCAAATAACTCCCTTGTAAGACATGCACGAAGCGAAGGCAATATCGCCGCGGGATATACATGCTATTATGTTCCTGAAGTTCTTTTAAATTTAGATAAAGCTTTCAGCATCAGGCTCAGAGCCCCAAGGACAGGCTCTCTTGATATTTCACAATATTATATGTCTTCTTTTATATGCGGCTATTCAAGAGCGCTGTTCGAACGTGCTTTTGAAGGCGGCTATAATTTCATCGATTACTGGTGCTCTTCTGAAACCTGTCAGCAGATGAACCGTGTCGTTGAAAATGTTCATGAACTCAAACTCATCAATAACGAAAAATTCGGCCACGGAATAATAGACGCGCCTTTAAAGGTGTCGGAACACGGCCTTAAACATTATATTACGCAGATTAAAGCTGAAATTCTCGAACCGCTCAATAAAAAATACGGCGTCGATATTTCTGACGATTCGATCAGAAAAGCAGTTAAAGAACACAATGAGCTCTGCGCGATTTTCGAAGAGATATCTGAATTACGCAAAGATGAAAATCCAAGGATAACTCCAAGAGAAATGCATATACTTTCTTTAGTATCCTACGCTTGTCCGACATCACTGATACTTCCCTATCTAAAAGAGACCCTTGAAGATCTCCGTGAACGTAAAGCTGACGAGACAAACAGATGGAGGGCGCGTTTTGTGGTAGTAGGCTCGGAGCTCGACGATTATACGTTTTCTGAAATCATGGAATCGTGCAGGGCTTATGTTGTCGCTGACAGATATTGTTTCGGAACGATCCCCGGCAGGACAAGAATTCCTCTTAACGACGACGCCCCTGCTCTTGAACAGGTGTGCAGGTATTATCTGGATACGAATATGTGTCCGCGATTTATGTCTCAGGAAAAAGTTATGCAGCGTCATGAAGAAATATTAAAATACGCGAAAGACTTCAAAGCTGACGGTATTATTTATGAACAGGCTAAATTCTGCGATTTCTGGGGATATGAAAGGCTTATAGGTCCCGCCTATATAAAGGATAAAAGCGATATACCTGTAATGACTGTCGATCGCGAATATGTTATCAGCGGTTCAGGACAGCTGATGACACGAGTGCAGGCGTTTGTGGAAAGTCTGACTCTTAAGAAGAAGCAGAAAGAAAGAGGTAAAAAATGATCTCAAAGCATGGAAAACTTTATAAAGATAAGACGGCCATTTTAAAGCATCGTGAATGGCGCGGATTTAAAGATACATGGTATGACTACACCCAGTGGTGCAAACTGTGGTTTCTTCTTATCAAATGGGTTATCAGACATCCGATTCAAAACCTCAAAGCGATATTCAGATACCGCTGGATGTTTGCCTATCTGACCGTTCCGTCATTTTTCGACAGAATGATGGAGGGCATGAAGGGTGCGGCTCTTCGAGGCGCAAGAAACAATATGAATACTCTCGTTATTGAAGTAACTCAGATGCTTACGGATTTATTCAACGCTGATTTGAATCTTCATCCCGGTTCAGAAAAAGCGAAAAAAGCCGGAGAAAAGATAATTCTCATGGATGAGCTTATCCCTCTTCTTCTGACAAAGGGATTTAAAGATCACAAAGGCATATTGCAGCAGGAATTCGCGGTCTATCTTCCGTCGCTTATAAATCAGCATTCTCCTGTACATTATATAGAGGAATCTGAAAGCTACGGTCTGCCGGCCGACGTCTGCCCCCTTCCTTCCTATGAGGCCGGAGTCGCGATAGAGGATGACTATCCCAAGATAAATGCTCCCTGCTTCATTTCATGCAATATGCCCTGCGACGGCTCTATCATGACTTCAGCGCTTCAGGACAGACGCCTTAATCTTCCGTCATTCGCGCTTAATATTCCTCTGAGGTGGAAACGCGAAAATGTACAGGAATACGCTATAGCCGAATACAGCGACTGTATAAAATTTCTCGAAGAAAAAACCGGTGAAAAATACGATTGGGAAAGATTAAAAGAAGCTGTTGAAATATATAACAAACAGACAAAATGTAAAATGGAAAAATGGGAAATGAACATGACCGACATTTCTCCCCATACAGGTTCTTCCGCATGGCTCTATAGAATTTTTGAGTATCAGGCGGCATGCGGATCAAAAACCGCCTTAAAAAATGATCTGAAGGTCAACAAAATTCTTCAGAAACAGGTGTCAAAAGGCAAATTTCCAAAGACAGTCCGTCACAGAGCAATTCTCTGGAATACGCCGGCCAACATGTACGCAAACTTAAACGCGTGGCTTTTAAACTGCTGGGGAATCGATTCCGTCGCGGAAATGATTGATTTTCAGGGTTCAGAGATAATCGATACGTCAACAAAAGAATCAATGCTCGCAGGAATCGCGAAAATGGCGCAGGGTTCTACGATGCGTGTTCATACAAAAGGCGGATATCATGTTATCTTTGATGATCTGTGGGTTAAATACGAACAGTTTAACGCCGACATGATAATCATGTTTGATCAGATATCCTGCAAAGGCGTAGGCGCTATAAACGGTCTGTTCGAAGAAGAAGCTAGAAGAAGAAATATCAAATTCGTTTGGCTTCCGCAGGATCTGATGGATCCTACGACCATTTCAAGAAGAAATATGCGCGACCGCATAAATAAATTCATGGACACGGTAATGAAAGAGAAACCGCTTGATCCGACACTTTTAGATTTTGATGACAGCGAAAGCTGGTAAGGAGAAAAAATGGCAAAGTATTTTGGTGGATGCGACGTAGGCAGCACCTACGGCAAATGTGTAATTTTAGATGAAACAGGGAAAATAGTCGGAGATGCCACAGTTCGTTCCAAGATAAATCCGGTAGAAACAGCAAATATGGCATTATCAGAGGCAATATCCAAAGTCGAAGGATTAAACGGTCCTGAAGAACTTACATACCTCGTAGGAACAGGATACGGAAGAAACAAAGTGCCTTTCGCCGACGAAAACATATCCGAGATATCGTGCCACGCTATGGGCGTCCATATAACTGATCCGACTATCACAGGAATAATCGACATAGGCGGACAGGATGTAAAGGGAATAGCAGTAGACAGCGACGGCACCGTAAAAAACTTCGCGATGAACGACAAATGTGCCGCAGGAACAGGAAAATTTTTCGAAGGAATGGCACGCGCTTTTGAACTTCCTCTCGACGAATTCTGCCGGCTCTCGTTAAAGGCAAAAAATGTGATCCCTATAACGGCTCAATGCGCCGTATTTGCCGAATCAGAGGTTATATCGCTTGTCGGTGAAGGAAAACCCCGTGAAGAGATTGCCGCAGGACTTCAGGTTTCAATCGCTAAAAGATGTTTTGTGATGGCCAAAAAAGCAGGAACTGACGGAAAGATCACTCTTACAGGAGGCTGCGCTAAGAACGAAGGCCTGAAAAAAGCCATTGAACAGGTTTTAAGAATAAAAGTCGCGGAACTTCCGATTGACCCTCAGCTCATGGGCGCATTGGGCGCGGCCGAATACGCCAGACAGCTCGGTATGTAAAGATATCAACTATAAAAAGGAATTAATCATATGATTGTATTACTGATAATAGCTATTGTTATAGCCGCTTTATTTGTTTTATCTCTTTTAATATACTGGTTCAATCTCGATACTAAACTGGTAAAACTTCTCGAAAAACCGATGAACAGGCATTATGACAAAATAAAACGGGATAAACGTCTATGAATATTTTTGATAAATATATTTTGGCTATCCAAAACGCTCTGTCTCTTGCAGAAATTTCAAGACTGGATTTTTCTAAGATCAAATGGGAACTGACAGAAAAAAACACTTTTCTCATGGAACGCGACACCGCAATCGAGCTTGGAGGTTATCCAAAGGAATCCGTAAATATAATAGTTCCGTCATCAGACATGTATTCTCTCATAAATTTTGATGACGGCATCTATTGTATCGGCGATCCTTCTCTTCTATCAAAAAAAGCTGTCGAAAAACATATATCTTTCGGAAAAATAGTATTTCTTGAAACAAACGGACTGGCAGAAAAAGATTATTACGATTTTACACAGTCGGAACTTCTGACAGACTCCCGCGTCAGAATGAAAGACGTAATGCTCAGGCAGTCGCCGGTTAACTA
>CASEDW010000212.1 GCA_949286775.1 uncultured Eubacteriales bacterium
CTTTCACGGCAAAGAGAACGCGCGGCGAAAATATAATATGTCAATAGTGATTCCACGATAACGCCCAAAACCACGTCTATATGATACGCTCCCAAAGTTATTGCAAACGTAACGGCAGTAGTTATCACAGTGACTAAAAGTACGAGAATAATCCCTCTTTGAAAAGCCCGGGGGCTTTTCGGGTCTTTATTGAGTTTTTTTTCAAAAAAAGCGATCATATTTCCTATCAGTCTGATCGGGTGCGGCATGCTGTGAGGATCGCCTATGATCAGATCAAGAACAAATCCGATAAGAAATGATATCATGTGGTAAAGCATCTCTTAGCTCCCATATCTTAGATTTCGCGGTAATCATTTAAAATGATTTTTCCGTCTTCATATGACAGTTCAAGCTCGTATCCGTGTCCGTTTTTGATCATAAAAGAAAAATAATCCTTATCAGAGATAGAGCTCAACACCGCCATAAATGTCCCTCCGTGGACAGCGGCAGCCACATCTGTCAGATTGTTTTCTGCGCAAATGTCAAGAAGTCGGCGCATCCCCCGCATCGTTCTTTCGATAAATTCCGACTTTTGTTCTCCGTTTGGAAATCTCACTTCGGCGTTACTGTCTATCCAGGCCTGATACTCCGGGTTTCCGTCAAGCTCATTATGATTTCTCATTTCGAAATCCCCGAAGTTCATTTCTTTAAACTCGTCTATTACTATCGGATTTTCTTCGCCGAAAACAATACCCGCTGTCTGTCTGCATCTTTTAAGGGGGCTAGAAAACACAGCCTGGACGCTGATTTTATCAGGATATATTTCTTTTAAATCTCGCACTCCCTGATCACAAAGCGGCGCGTCAGTCCATCCTAAAAACCTTCCTTCTATATTAGGCTGTGTAATTCCATGGCGTACAAGTTTGATCTTTACATTCATTTTATTTTTACTCCTATTCCGCAGGTTACTCTTATCACTTCATCAGCAAGCTCAGCCGCTTTGCATTGAAGACGTCCTAATTTTTTCCTGTATAGTCTTGTCGCTTCATCAATGGGAACTATGCCGCAGCCGATTTCAGTAGAAATGATTATCAGATTCGGATCATCCTTGACCATTTTCTTTAATATCTCAACAGGATCTTTTTCCTGTTTGAAAATCTCTTTTGCCCATTCATCCAGATAAAAAATATAATCCCGGGCGTTCTTAAATCTTTTGTCAGCGTAATCAGTCTTGCCCTGGGAATAACCGCCGATTATAAATATCATTTAAAGCCTCCCGAATATAACCGAAATAACGGCTGCCGTCAAAACCATCGCAGTTTCACTTACCGTAACGAAAAATCCCGCAGTATCTCCCGTTATTCCTCCGAAGTTTTTCATGCTCATCTTATAATAATAAAAATATGTAAAAAAGCACACAGCACTCATCGCTGCTCCTGACGCTGGATTCATAATTATCATAAATGCCGCCGCTATAACTGCTTCAACAATAAGAACGGCAACGACTGTTTTTTTCGCGTTGTCAGCCGACTTGTTAAATGTATTGAGCATACCTTCTTTTTTCGCGTTCGGAAACAGATATATGGCAATTCCGCTCAATGCTCTTGAAAGCACAAATCCACCAGACAGCGATCCGACCGCCCATGATGCAATTTCAGATACAGCCGCCATATACATAAGTCCTATCACCGCAAGCATTATAACGGCGAAGGCTCCCACATGGGGATCTTTTAATATTTCCAGCTTTTCTTCTTTTGATTTGTATGATTTAACGGCGTCCATCGTGTCCATATATCCGTCCACATGAAATCCCCCTGTTATCAAAAGAGGTATAGCCGTCATGATCAGAACATAGGCGATTTTTCCGATATTAAATTCAATGCAGATAAAATTCCACAAAACCATCAGCGCGCCGATTACAGCGCCTACCCACGGAAAAAATATCACCTGATACTTCATCTCTTTTTCTTTCCAGTCAAAATGAGGCACAGGAATTTTAGAATATATCGCAAACGCGATAAATAAAGCCTTAAAAAAAGAC
>CASEDW010000213.1 GCA_949286775.1 uncultured Eubacteriales bacterium
GAAACGATTTTCTGGCTCAGTTTAACAAGTGATGACAGCGGAAACGTCACTTCATGGTACTGGAACAACTGGCCTGAAGGCGATTGGGACAGAAGCGTGCTGGATGAATAATGTATTTTGATTTCTGAATATTTTTTATAATGTAAAAAGCTCCGGTGGATTTTTCATCGGAGCTTTTTGAGAAGTTATTTATTTTTTGCTTTTCTTTGCCTTTATATTTATCAGTTTAGCTCTGCCTAAGAGTTCTCTCTGATAATCAGTTCTTCCCACAAGGGCGAAGCTGTTGGCACACTGTTCGCATACGCGGGCATAGTAGCTGTCTTCCGTTATGTTTGAATCGATCAGCTCTTTGGCGATTTCGATGCGTTTGTCGATCTCCTCTTTATTCGCCTCTTTGTCAGTATTGTAGAGGACGAAAGCGACATTTAAATGCGTGAGAGCAAGCTCCGGCGCGCTGTCGTCGCGTCTGCTGAGGATAGCTATGGCTTTGTCGTACAGATCCATCGCGGCGGATATTTCATTTAACGCCGAAATATTGAGGGCGATGTTGTTGTACATGTTGGCGAGCCTTGGATCGTTCGGCTCAAACTCTTTTTCATAGTGCTCAACAGAACGTATATAAAGGAAAAGCGCCTTCTCCTTTTCGCCGCATAATCTGTAAATTTTCGCCGCGTTCATAGAGATTGTAGCCTCGGCTGCTCTCGTATCAAGCATTGGATTGTTGATGATAGAGATCGCTTTGTCGGCATACTCAAGAGCTTCATCAGCTTTTTTGATTTCCGTGTAGAAAAGCATCGCCTCATTCAAAAGGGCAAGGAGTCCCATGTGATCGGGCGTGTCTTTGTATTCCTTGATCTTCCCTGTAATATATTCGGCGGCCTGATCAATTTCTTTGTGTGAAACATGTGATTCAAGCTGATTTACTATTTCTACTACAGGTACGTTTCTAATGTCTGCCATTTTGTCTGTTACCTTTCCGGTTATTCATGATGTTGGGGTCAAAAGACCCCAATTTATGATACCTACGGATTGCTTCGTACTGCGCGCTTCCGCAATCCGGGTGTTTATTTGAAATATTTAACTGCCGCGTCAAACATACGGATATCGTATTCGCCCGGAACATTTTTGTAAAGATTGCTTCCGATTCTTTCAGAATGTCCCATCTTGCCAAATACCCGGCCGTCAGGAGAAGTAATACCTTCAATGGCGTACATTGAGTTATTTGGATTGAAATGAACGTCCGTAGTCGCGTTTCCGTTAAGATCGACATACTGAGTTGCGATCTGGCCGTTTGCGGCAAGTTCTTTTATAAGTTTTTCATCCGCGATGAAACGTCCTTCGCCGTGGGAAATAGGCACGTTAACTATATCGCCGACATTCATATTTGACAGCCACGGAGACTTGTTGGAAGCGATCCTTGTGCGCACGATGCGTGACTGATGTCTTGCGATGGTGTTAAATGTAAGCGTCGGGCAATTTTCATCTGTGTCGATAATCTTTCCGTAAGGAACGAGACCGAGCTTGATGAGAGCCTGGAAACCGTTGCAGATACCGCACATGAGTCCGTCACGGTTATTGAGAAGATCATGTACGAGTTCTTTTATCTGCGCGTTTCTGAAGAAGGCTGTGATAAATTTACCTGATCCGTCAGGCTCGTCGCCGCCTGAGAAACCGCCCGGTATAAATACCATCTGAGCTGTTTTGAGCTCTTTCGCGAATTTTTCCGTAGAAGCCTGAAGACCTGCTGATGAAAGGTTGTTTATAACGATTATCTCAGGTTCGCCTCCGGCGTCGGCTACCGCTTTAGCCGAATCATATTCGCAGTTTGTTCCCGGGAATGCAGGAATAAGCACTTTAGGTTTAGCTGTTTTAATTGCCGGAGCAGGATATCCCGAAGCTTTGTATGAGAAGTTCTCTACAGGAGCCTTTGTATCAGGGATATTGCAGCTGTATACTGACTCAAGCTTATTCTCATAAACAGCGAGGAGTTCCTCTGTAGAAATCGATTCGTTTCCAAGGGAGATATTATTTTCTGCTACTTTACCGAGTTCTTTTACAGTATATCCGGCCGCGTCAACGCCGATATCGCCGTCCATTTCAAGAATAAATGAGCCGTATGCGTAATCATAGAGGGATGATACGCTGATATCGTCATTGTATTTAAATCCGAGCATATTTCCAAATGACATCTTCGCTATTGCTTCAGCAACACCGCCGACTCCCGGAGTATAGCAGGAAACGGCTCTTTTCTTTGCAAGGAGAACGCTTACGGCGTCCATGAGCTTAACGAGAGACTCTGTTTTGGGAAGAGAATTCTCGTCGTACTCAGGCTGAAGAAGCACTACTTTGTTTCCGGCAGCTTTGAACTCAGGAGATACTATATCGCCTGTTTTAGCTGTTGTAACGGCAAATGAAACAAGTGTCGGAGGAACGTCAAGATTCTCGAAAGAACCACTCATAGAGTCTTTTCCGCCGATAGCGCCGATCTTAAGATCCATCTGCGCCTTGAACGCTCCGAGAAGCGCGCTCATAGGCTGACCCCAGCGCTTCGGACTTGTACCCGGTTTTTCAAAGTACTCCTGGAATGAAAGATATACGTCTTCAAATTTAGCGCCTGAAGCGATAAGTTTGCAAACGGATTCAACTACAGCAAGATAAGCTCCGTGGTACGGGCTCTGCTCTGTGATAAACGGGTTGTATCCCCAGGACATAAGAGAGCAGTCCTCTGTATGTTTTTTCTCAACGGAGATCTTCTGAACCATGGACTGAATAGGGGTAAGCTGATATTTTCCGCCAAACGGCATAAGTACAGTGCCTGCGCCGATTGTTGAGTCGAAACGCTCTGAAAGACCTCTCTTTGAGCAGATGTTGAGGTCTGACATCGCTGTTTTATAACTTGTCACGAAGCCTTTTTCGGCAGCTTCTTTAAGCTGCGGAAGGGCTTTTTTCGTATAGTCAGGTTTGTCAGGTTCGATAGATATATGTTTTTCAGCACCGTTTGAGTTGAGGAATTCTCTTGAAATATCGACGATCTTAACGCCGTTCCAGTCCATCACAAGTCTCGGTTCTTCCGTCACTGTCGCAACTGCTACAGCCTGAAGGTTCTCTTC
>CASEDW010000214.1 GCA_949286775.1 uncultured Eubacteriales bacterium
AGCAGACTTTCGGTAAGCGTCGTCTTGCCGGCGTCAACATGGGCCAACAGACCTGTCACAATATTCTTATTCATTTTCTGTTCGCCCATAAAAAAAGCTCCCTTCTGTGCATAATTAAATTTGTACCCATTTTTTCCTTGGTATCATCAAATTATAGCACAGAATGTGAGCTTTAGTCGACAAGGGTTTATTTAATAATCATATCTATTCCTCGCTGCAGGGTTTCCATATCAATAGCGCCGGTAGCCTGCGCGATCACATAGCCGTCGGCGTCAATAAAAAATGTGACAGGCAGCGAATAAGCGCCGTATGTAAGGGCTGCGTCCAGCTGCGTATCGTAAAACACAGGAAATTCAAATCCGTTCTCCGAAATAAACTCGGAAGCTGACTTAACTGTTTCCCTTGAACCGTCAGTCATATTGATCATCAGGAAATTTATATCTTCTCCCAGTTCCTGATACTTCTCATTAAAATCAGGCATTTCACTCTTGCATGGTCCGCACCAGCTCGCCCAGAAATTAAGAACTATCGGTTTTCCGATATAATCGCTCAATTTTACTTCATTTTCATCTTTATCATATACAGTAAAATCAGGCGCTTTAGTTTTCTGTTCTGTTTCATCATCTGCGCTGTCTTCTTTGCTTTGCGCCTGAGTTTTTTCTTCGTTTTCCTCCTGATTTTCTTCGCCGCCTGCGGCATTTTCTTCAGTCTGATTGTCCTTTACGGCAAGCTGATTAGTTTCAACATTCTGCCCGAGCTGACGATAAAGAACAGTTGCTCCGACAATCAGAAGCACAAATATAACGACAATAATTATAAAAACTTTCTTGTTTTTCATATCGCCTCCTTATCCCATCAATGCGAGAAATTTTCCCATTGTTCCGGTTGCCATAAGAATTCCGAGAATCACGAGAAGCAGACCGCACACTGTATTGATTATATTATAATTTCTCTTGATCCAGCTAAACGCGCTTTTCAAATATCCTATCAAAACGGCGCTTAAAACAAACGGTATTCCAAGTCCAAGGGAATACGCGAGCAGCATCACCATGCCCTCAACAACATGCGCCTGCTGAGACGCGAGCATAAGCGCTGATCCAAGAAACGCTCCTACGCATGGCGTCCATCCTATGGAGAATATCACACCAAAGATAAGAGCCGAAAAGAATCCCATATTGTCGGGGTTCACCGTATAGCGGCTTCCTTTAAAGATCTTAAGTTTAAAAACGCCAAGAAAACTCAGACCGAAAATGATGACTATTATTCCGGAAACTATATTTACCGCTGTCTGATATTCACGCAGGAAACTTCCGACAGTTCCCGCAAGAGCGCCGAGGATAATAAATACAGCTGTAAAACCTGTTACGAAACCTAAAGCGCCTTTAAGCGTTTTTCCAATGGTTTTCTCGCCTCCTCCCGCAAAATAAGAAATGTAAATCGGAAGCATCGGAAGCAGACACGGTGAGATAAATGTAATGATTCCCTCAAGAAACGATATCACATACTGCATTTATTCTCATACTCCAATCTCTTTTTATTCATATCAGGCGCCTCCGGCGATATATTCTTCAGCCATATGAACGGCTACGGCTCCGTCAGAAGCTGCTGTTATTACCTGACGCAGAACCTTTGTCCTTACATCTCCTACAGCATAGACGCCCGGTATATTTGTTTCAGTTGACTCGCCTGCAACTATATATCCGCTTTTATCCAGATCAAGCTGTCCTTTTACAAGATCTGTAGCCGGTTTTCTGCCTACGCTTATAAATATGCCGTCGCATTCTACGACGTCTTCTTCTCCTGTTGAGACATTTTTCAGGCGAACACCTGTAAGTCTTTCGTCAAACAGCAGTTCTTCCACAACGCTGTTCCAACGAAACTCGATATTTTCGGCCTTCATTAACGGATCATGATATATCTTGGTAGCGCGAAGTTTATCTCTTCTATGTACAATTATCACTTTTTTTGCGATGCGGCTAAGCAACAGTGCGTCTGACGCCGCTGAGTTACCTCCTCCGACAACAACAACCGTCTTTCCTCTGAAAGCCATGCCGTCGCAGGATGCGCAGTAAGCTACTCCACGTCCTATGAGTTTTGGTTCGTTTTCGATACCGAGTTCCTTAGGATTCGCTCCTGTAGCTATAACGACAGTTTTTCCAAGAAATTCGCCTTCCGATGTTTCCAGTCTCTTTGGATTCGATTTTAAATCCATGGCTGTTACTTCGGCATATTCGCTTTTGGCTCCGAACTTCTCAGCATGTCTCTGCATTTTTTCCGCAAGGGTAAATCCGTCGATACCGTCCTCAAATCCTGAATAGTTGTCTATCTGTGAACTTAACGCCATCTGTCCGCCAGCTGAAAGTTTTTCAAGAATGCAGACGTCAAGTCCCGATCTTGCGGCGTACAGGGCAGCCGTATATCCTCCCGGTCCGCCGCCTACGATTATCATATCATAAATATGGTTATTACTCATAAACACGCCCTCCTGTTATTTTTCAAGAGCTCCTTTTATAAACTGATCTATCTTTGCCTTTGATTCAGGATTTACAACTGAATCCACCGATTTTCCATTTTTATACATTACAAGCGTCGGAATAACTTCTATTTTCCATTCGTCCGCAAGCTGTTCCTCTTCATCTATATTGACTTTACACACTTCGATTTCACCGCCGTATTCTTCCGCGATCTTTTCGTATGCCGGATTTATTCTGCGGCAGTATCCGCACCATGGCGCCCAGAAATCCACCAGAACCGGTTTGCCTGAGTTGATTAACTGTTCGAATTGTTCTCTGTTTATATTTATAGCTGACATATATATTGTCTCCTTTCGTTTGTGTTCTTAATTTTGTTGATCTTAATATAACATACATTATCTGAATTTTCAGTGATTTCATCACACATATAAAAAAACACTGCTGTTCCCTGGCTCTTACATATGAAAAAATAATCAATTCAGAAATAAACATATTAAAAAGGAAAGAAACGCATATATTATCTTGACCTGAAACTTTAAATATGAGAAAATCTACGTTGGTTTTAAGGTGATATTTATTTATGAAAGGAGTTTTTCAATGATTTACACAAAAGAAGTTGAAAATATGTGTCCTGTTGCCAAGGGCGCAAAACATGACCCGGCTCCAATTCCTGAAGAGGGAAAATGGGTATATGCTAAAAAAATTGAAGATATTTCAGGCTTCACACACGGTATTGGCTGGTGCGCGCCTCAGCAGGGTGCCTGCAAACTTTCACTGAATGTTAAAAACGGAATAATCGAAGAGGCTCTTGTAGAGACTATCGGATGTTCAGGTATGACACATTCAGCAGCTATGGCAGCTGAGATACTTCAGGGAAAAACAATCCTCGAAGCTCTCAATACAGACCTCGTTTGTGACGCTATCAATACAGCTATGAGAGAGCTTTTCCTTCAGATCGTTTACGGACGTTCACAGAGCGCGTTCTCTGATGACGGTCTTGCAATCGGCGCAGGTCTCGAAGACCTTGGAAAAGGACTCCGCTCACAGGTTGGTACAATGTACGCTACAAAAGAAAAAGGCGTTCGTTATCTTGAGATGGCTGAAGGATATGTTACAGGCATCGCTCTTGATGAAGACAACGAAGTTATCGGATATCAGTTCGTATCACTCGGAAAAATGACTGACTTTATTAAGAAGGGCGACGATCCTAACACAGCATGGGAAAAAGCCAAAGGTCAGTACGGACGTGTTGATGATGCAGTTAAGATCATTGACCCACGTGTAGAGTAAGAAAGGAGAGCAAAATAATGGCTTTATTTGAAGGTTATGAGAGAAGAATTAACCAGATCAATGCTGTCCTGAACAGCTACGGAATCAGCTCTGTAGAAGAAGCTGAAAAGATCACTAAAGACGCAGGTCTTGACGTATACAACCAGATCAAAGGCATTCAGCCTATCTGTTTCGAAAACGCATGCTGGGCTTATATCGTAGGCGCCGCTATCGCTATCAAGAAAGGCTGCAAAAAAGCTTCTGACGCTGCTGCAGCTATTGGAGAAGGACTTCAGGCTTTCTGTATCCCGGGATCAGTTGCTGACCACAGAAAAGTAGGTCTTGGCCATGGAAACCTTGGAAAGATGCTCCTTGAAGAAGATACAGAGTGCTTCTGCTTCTTAGCAGGACATGAATCATTTGCCGCTGCAGAAGGCGCTATAGGTATCGCTGAAAAAGCCAACAAAGTTCGTAAAAAACCTCTTCGTGTTATCCTTAACGGACTTGGAAAAGACGCCGCTCAGATCATTTCACGTATCAACGGATTTACATATGTTGAAACAAAATATGATTACAAAGAAGCAAAACTCAACATCGTTTACGAGAAGGCATATTCAAAAGGACTCCGCGCCACAGTAAAATGCTACGGAGCAGACGATGTTCAGGAAGGCGTTGCAATCATGCATCATGAAAACGTAGGCGTATCTATCACAGGTAACTCTACAAACCCGACTCGTTTCCAGCACCCGACAGCAGGTACATACAAAAAAGAATGTATCGAGCAGGGTAAAAAATACTTCTCAGTAGCATCAGGCGGCGGTACAGGACGTACTCTTCATCCTGACAACATGGCAGCCGGTCCTGCTTCTTACGGTATGACAGATACTATGGGACGTATGCACTCAGACGCTCAGTTTGCAGGTTCATCTTCTGTTCCTGCTCACGTAGAGATGATGGGTCTTATCGGAGCCGGAAACAACCCGATGGTTGGAATGACTGTTTCAGTAGCAGTTGCAATCGAAGAAGCTGCTAAAGCTGGAAAGTTCTAATTGTAAAACAAGCTTTACAAAATCCTATAATAAATAATTTGGAGCTGACATTTTTGTCAGCTCCTTTTCAATTTTTGACATCTGAAACGCCGCCTTGACATCCAAAATTTCTGAAACTATAATGTTACTATAGTTAACTTAAGATATGTTTGTAGCTAAAACAACACATATTTTTTTAAGGATATTTATGAAGAAAAAACTCATTCTGAAAGTCATAATATTAATACTGCTCTTCTGCCTGGCTTATTCGCTGACATTCCTTGAAAGCCGTGAAAGCAGACGTTCAAATTATCAGTTAAATGAATTTTCCGCCATATGTAGAACCGATCTTGGCAGTGGTAAAATCGTTGATTATCTGGATACTCATGGAGG
>CASEDW010000215.1 GCA_949286775.1 uncultured Eubacteriales bacterium
TACTCTTACCGATTCAAAGGGAGAAGTAGTTGCGGTATCAAAATCAGGCAGCAACGGTGAAGTGGTATTTGAGGATCTTTATCCTAACATTTATACGCTTACTGAAACTGAAACCCTTGACGGATACTCAATTCTTGCTGAGCCTGTAACTATAGAGCTTCCACTTACACTGACGGAAGAAGAGGCAGAAGAGAAAAATCTTGATACTCAGGCTGAGGGCGTTATATACGTTCCTGAAACTACTGACGCTGACGGAAACGTAACGCCTGCTCATTATCTGATAATGAATCAGAAATGTGAGATAACGGATACGCCGGTATTTAAGATGCCTCAGACAGGAGCTAACGGAACGTGGCTTTTTGGATATATAGGAATAGGGATTGCGGGAGCTGTAGCTGTAATATATCTTATATCACGTAAAAAGCATAACAACTGACATGTTCTAAAGAGGGTTTAAGGGTTTTCTTTAAGCCCTCTTTTTTAAAAGTGAATTTACAGGTATAATTTTGGTTGGGATATAATATAATCAGTCAAAAAATTTTTTTCGCGGCACTTGAATATATTTATTGATGATCTAAGATGAAATTATAAGATAAGTTCTAACCGGTAAGAATTATATCAACGCAAAGGAAAAGTAAAGAAAAGGCAACGATAAGGAGTAAACACTATGAAAAAGAATTTCAAAGGTATATTAACTAAGATCAAAGAAAAAGTTGCTGCTTCAAAACCTAAAGCAGAGAATATAATCAAAAATAAGAAAAAGATATGGATTCCTTCTGTATGTGGAGTTGCAGCTTTAATAGTAGCTCTTGTGGGTGTAACTACAATGATGCCGGCAGGGCAGCCTGTAGACAAAAAGACTGCACAGCAGACGGATATCAATAATTCCGGTATTAACAATAAAAATGATGATGAAGAAAAAGATACAGATATCTTTAGCGAAAACGAAATAGTAGAAGGTCAGATTAAGGATCATCCTGATATAGATGCTGATTCAACTGTCGAAAAATCAGATACTAAAGAAGACGAAGATTCAAAGGCAGATGATAAACAATCTGATGTTAAAGACGAAGAAAAAGAAGACAGCAAAGAAAATAATTCATCAACACAGATGAATAATTCGTCAAATAACAACAGCGGGGATGATGAAAAGAATTCATCAACAAATACGAATACTAACAACAACAGACCGTCAGGCAATACAGGAGCTACAGGAAATAGCGGAGTATCTACAGGAAATGGCGGTTCGTCATCAGGAAACAACTCATCCTCAAATACAGGCGGTGGCTCAACAACTACGACACCTGAAAAACCGCAGCATACCCACAACTACACAACCGAAAAGATTACAACGCAGCCTACATGTTCACAGTCCGGCATAAAGACGCTTTACTGCTCATGCGGGGCTAAAAGAACACAGACTATTCCGGCAACAGGACAGCATTCATATGTTGCCCAGTATCAGACGGTAAATCATCCGGCGGAAACACATGAAGAGGATCAGGGACATTATGAGACTGTAGTTGTTGAGGAAGCTTGGGATGAGCCGGTATATGAGGCTCATTATGTATGTAACCAGTGTGGATATGATTCTGGAAGAGATGGAAATGCAATGATTATTCATGTGGCGACAAGTGATACATGTGAGAACTATTCAGCCGTAGACGTTCAGGTTGATACCATCCACCACCCAGAAGTCACAGAAGAACAGTGGATATCAAACATCGTTACGGTAGTAGATAAAGAAGCATGGAGCGAACAGGTACTTACAGGATATATTTGCTCAGTATGCGGAGCTTCAAAAGGAGCGTGAATCTATAATAGCAAATGGTATTTTTGTACAAAAAGAAATACTGGGTATAATATCAAAAGGCGAAGTGAGAGTTTACCCGGCTGTTGCATTTGAAAACATTGTACCGGAAGACTGCGAGCCTAGTGAGTTAAAAATAATACAGGGCGCGGTTACTTTTTCAAGACCTGCGAAAATAACAAAACTTTCTGATATCTGCGAGTTGATGCATGGTAAAAATAAAGTCTTGTCATTAAGATAAAAATTTGCTACGATACCGGGTAGTTTTATTTGAATTGATATTACTCTAATATCGGGAGGAGATAATATATATGGAAGAAAAAACAGTTTCTACGGCAGAAAAAGAGCCGGTATCAAGAAACTTCATTGAAATGATAATTGATAAAGACCTTGAGGAAGGCAGATATGATCAGATATGCACGCGTTTTCCGCCGGAACCCAACGGATATCTTCATATCGGACACGCAAAATCAATTCTTTTGAATTACGGTCTTGCGAAGGAATATAACGGCGTATTTCATATGAGATTTGACGACACAAATCCGACAAAGGAAAAAAAGGAGTTTGTTGAATCAATCAAAGAAGATATCAAGTGGCTTGGAGCCGACTGGGGAGATCAGCTTTACTTTGCTTCGGATTATTTTGATAAAATGTATGAAGCGGCTGTTAAGCTGATAAAAAAAGGAAAAGCTTACGTATGTCAGCTTTCCGCCGAAGAGATAAGACAGTACAGAGGAACATTGTCTGAGCCTGGAAAAAACAGTCCATACAGAGACAGATCGGTTTAAGAAAACCTTGAGCTGTTTGAGAGAATGAAAAACGGCGAATTTGAAGACGGA
>CASEDW010000216.1 GCA_949286775.1 uncultured Eubacteriales bacterium
AGATTACGACAAAAAACTGATCATGATGCACGGAAAACCGATAAGCGTACCGGCGCCAAACTGCATCCGTATCTACGATCTCAAAGATGCTACGGCGATTGATTGAAAAACATAAGGGCTGTCGCACTAAACAAACCTTGAAACAAAAGATTAAATAAAGAAGCATATTTCCTCCGGGAACCGCTCTCGCTTATCTACACTCCGTTTCGGTTGGCGCTAACCGAACGTCCCCTGGACGTTCAGCGCCCTCGCGCAGCGGTACTAAATTCGCGCCATGCGCTCATTAAGGACCGGCGCTGCGGATGTTCCCTTCCGGAAATATGCTTATCTTTAATTTTACTTATATAAAGTTTTTCATTATTCTTTTATTTTACTTCTGTACTCTATAACAAGCGCTTTGATACTTTCAATCTCTTCCGTACCGTACTTACCGGTTATACTGATGACAGGAAAGCCGCATTTCGGACATACAGAATCTGTATCTGAAACATCGCTTCCGCAGACGGCGCACTTTCCTTCAGAAAAAATTATGTCAGGATCGTTTTTAGGTTCGCCTTCGCTGGAATTATTTTCCGGTTCGCTTTCGTCCGGATTTTGTATTCTTTCACCGCAGAACATGCAGAACTTCGCTTTTTCTTCTTTTGGTAGAGGTTTACCGCAATACGCGCAGAATTTCGGACGCGCCGTAATTGTTATATCTTTTGTTTCTTTTGTATCCTGTATTTCTTTTACTTGTTCTGTGTCTGATGAATCTGCTGTACTTTTTATTTCTTTTATATAAGTTTGATCTTCTGTTACTTTGTTTTTTAAGTTATTTATGGATTGATTCTTCTGAAACGCCTTTTCTATTTCTTCTTTTGATATATTTGAAAATTCGTTTTCATTTAAAATAAGTTTTGAATTTTCTTTTTTTGAAGATTTTATCTCATTCAGTTCTTTTGACGCTTTTTCAATCCCGGCTTTTGATATGCCCGCAAGATAACTTATTCTAAATTTTCTTTGTAAATTGTCTGAGATATTTGTTAAAGTTAAATACAAAATACCGTCAGCATTTATTTCAATATCAGCTTTTAACCTGGAAGCTCCCTTTTTCAAGAGTCCGATTTGATCTAATTTTAATGTTCCCAAAAGTACATTATCATTCGGATTTTTATTTTCTCCCTGATAAATACCGACTTCCACCGGGATCGAGCCATCATATGAAGTGTTGAAATAAACAGATCTGATCAACGGTATAGTTGAGTTCTTGTCTATTATCGTTTCAAGTTTTCCATTCGGTTTTCTGAACATTACAGAATGTGTAACAACATCTAAAAGAAGCATATCAGATATAGCTTCGTCTCTCTTCAATATGCCTCCCTGTAAAGCAGCTCCAAGGGCTGTGCACATGTCGGAATTTGACATTTCATCAGGTTCTTTGCCTGTCATCACAGCAATTGCGCTGTGCACCGAACGAATTTTAGATGCTTCCCCTATAAGAAAAATCTTATCCAACTTTCGCGCGCTTATCCCTGCCGCGCTCAAGGTTTTGGCCGCCGTTTCTTTTATTTTCACTGTCAGATCGTTTGTCAGTGATTCAAACAGATTAACAGAAAATTCAATTCCTTTACCTCTGTTCAGAAATTTCGCCGCCGACGTCAGATCAAACATTCCGCTCGCCAGAACATTCGATAATCTCTCCTGATGTATGTGATTGTCAGTCTGATCATTTTCATCAGGAATTTTAATATAAACCGGGGAATCAATTGATAATTCTTTTTTAGCTTTTTCAACGGCTTCCATTAATCTTTTCATAGACGCTTCATTTTTAGAAAGATCTATTTGCTCTATTTTCTTATATTGATCGACAATATAATCCAAAATCCTCTTGTCAAAGTCGTCGCCGCCGATACTGCCACCGTCTGATGAAAGAACTTCTACTACACCGTGATCTATATCTAATACGGATACGGAAAAAGAACCTCCTCCGACGTCAACTATCATGATCTTTTTCGGCGAAGCGCCATTATATCTCGCATAATGCAATGCTACAGCGGAAGTTTCATTAATTATACGTCTGACATTTAATCCGGCAATTTTTCCCGCGTCTCTGACTGCCTGCCGCTGAACCTCATTAAAACAAACCGGAACTGCTATTACTGCATCCGTAACTTCTTCTTTTAGGTATTTTTCCGCGTCAACTTTTAATTTTCTGATAATCATCGCGGCGATCTGCTGCGGACCATATGTAACGCCTCCGGCGCATATCCAGTCATCAGTTCCCAATTTTCTTTTTATAGAAGTAACCGTATGATAAAAATCACTTCCCTTAAGTTTCTTTGCATCTTCGCCGACTATGATCTCTCCTTTTTCTGTGATTGAAACCACTGAAGGCGTAAATTTTTGTCCTTTATCATTCGGAATAATTACAGGTATTCCACATTCCATAACGGCTGCGCGGCTGTTTGTCGTTCCAAAGTCAATTCCTATTATTTTTCCCATTGTTTTATTTCCCTGTACTCTTTTACAGTCTTTATTATCCTGTCTCTTTCTTCTTTGTCTATATTCCCCGCCAAACTGATAACAGGAAATCCGCAGTTTATACATACGGAATCAGTATCCGCTGTGGTTTTTCCGCAAACAGGACATTTACCCTCTTGAAGTATTATTTCTTCATCAGGTTTCTTCTGAATATTTGTTGCGTTTTTCTTCTCTTCTTTCAGCCGTATATCTTCATAAATATTTTCAACTTCTTCAACTATCTTTTCCTGCTTCGCTCTTTGATGTCTGTCTCTGTATTTTTTCGTTACTGCGACAATTACCGAAAATATAATTAATATAAAAATAATGAGAAGCAAACTGAACCCGCCCGAAAATCCTAACAACAATAGACTTCTGAAAATTATAATAGCTAATATAAGAGATACAATAAATATGAGTACAAAAAAGGCTGCTTTATTCTTTTCTACAATGTTACATTTTATCAAAACAAAAGAACTGAATCCCGCAGCTATTGCACATAATAATATAACCATAATCCAACTCATATCCACTCCTCATGACTCTATTAAACTTTTTTCTCTTCTATCTTTTATGTCATGTTTTTTCTGTACTCTTTGACAGCCTCTATTATTTTATCTTTTTCACGTTTAGTTATATTTCCCGCTATACTGATAACAGGAAATCCGCAGTTTGTGCATACTGAATCCGTTTCTTCCGTGTCTTTTCCGCAGACAGGGCATTTGCCTTCATGAAGTACAATTTGATCCTCATACTTCTTCTTCGAATTATTGACCTGATTTGTTTTTCCATCAGTTTTAATATCTGTTTTCTCATCGGTCTTCGCCTCAGTTTTCGCGCCGCAGTACATGCAAAATACCGCTTCACTATTATCAGTCAGAGGTTTTCCGCAGTTCGTGCAGAATCGCTGCTTCTGCCGGTTTCCTGCGGCGGCTTCTTTCGCTTTTCGTTCCCGCTCTTCCTTCTCTTTTAATAAACGCTCTTTTTCAGCTGCTTCTTTTTCCGCTTTTTCTTTTGCTTTTTCCGCCAATTCTTCTTTTAATTTTTCTTTTCGTTCCTGCTCCGCCTGCTGCTTTGCTTTTCTCTCCTGCCCAGCCCTCTCTTTTAATAAACGCTCTTTTTCAGCTGCTTCTTTTGCCAGTTTTTCCTGCTCGGCTTCTTTTCGTTTCTGTTGATTGTTTTTTCCTATTGCAACAATTTCAAGAATATAAAACAAAAAGAATATTAATCCGAAACCTATTTCTTCCGACAAAAAGAAATATATAGACATGCACATAAAAGCAACTCCTCCAACCACTAAAATGATATTCAGCAAATTCCGTTTCACTCTTGTTCTCCTTATATGATATTAATATTCTTTTTGTTTTGTCCTTCTGAGCTGTTTAATACGACATTTTCTTCCTGTATTCCCTGACCGCTTCTACAATCCTGTCTTTTTCTTTTTTACTTATACTTCCCGCTATACTGATAACAGGGAATCCGCAGTTTGTGCAGACAGAATCTGTATCCGCCGTAGCTTTGCCGCATACAGGGCATTTGCCCGCCTGAAGCACTATTTTATCTTCAGCAGGTTTCTTATGTACATCTGCCGCCTCTGTTTTCGCACCGCAATACAT
>CASEDW010000217.1 GCA_949286775.1 uncultured Eubacteriales bacterium
ATATAAGTCTTTGCCATAATCTCGCCGACTTTATCGATCTCGCAGAGTTCTTCGAAAGAGGCGTTTTTTATTTTTTCGATATCGCCGTCGAAATGCTCCGCGATCAGCTTTGCCGTCGAAAGCCCTATGTTCGGAATTCCCATCGCGTACAGCACTCTTACTATATTTGTATTTTTTGCTCTCTGCGCAGCGGCTATGAGCTTCTCGTATGATTTCTCGCCAAATCCCTCCATATTTACTATCACATCGCGGTAACGATCGAGTCTGAAAAGATCGGCATAACTGTGTATAAGGCCGTGGGCGATAAATTTTTCGAGGGTAGCTTCCGACATTCCGTCGATGTTCATCGCGTCGCGGCTCACAAACAATACATATGATTTTATCTTTTTTGCAGGGCACTCGGGATTCGGGCAGACAAGCGTCTGTACTCCGTTTGCTTCTGATATCCTGGCTTCTTTTCCGCATGCCGGACAAACATCAGGTATCACAAGACTGTTGCTCCTCGTATTGTTTTCGGCTATCTGCGGAATTATCATATTTGCCTTGTAGACAGTGATCTCATCGCCTATTCCGAGTTCAAGTTCTTTTAAAATGCTCACATTGTGAAGACTTGCTCTCGTTACCGTCGTACCTTCAAGCTCGACAGGTTCAAATATGGCGACAGGATTTATCAGCCCTGTTCTTGACGGACTCCATTCAACCTCTACAAGTTTTGTGCTTCTTATCTCGTCCGCCCATTTAAAGGCATAGGCGTTTCGCGGAAATTTAGCAGTTGAGCCGAGACTTTCGCCGTATTTGATATCGTCATACAGCGCCACAAGTCCGTCAGACGGAAATTCATTGGTTTTTACTTTTTCGGAAAAATATTTCACGGCCTCATCTAGATTATCCGCCGTCACTATTTTATATTCAACGACGTCAAATCCCATCGATTTAAGCCATTTAAATTCATTTTCATGTGAATTTTCAAAATCAATGCCATCGGCTTTTACAAGCGAAAAAGCTTTAAATCTCACATTTCGCTGAGCCGTTATCCTGCTGTTGAGCTGTCGTACCGAACCGCTGCACAGATTTCTCGGATTTTTATATTTCGCGTCGACGTCTTCTATTTTCTTATTTATTTCTTCAAAATCGCTGTAAGTAATAAAAGCTTCTCCCCTCAGGATAAGCTCTCCTTTAAACGGTATCTTAAGAGGCAGTTCCTTAAATGTTTTCGCATTATTGGTAACTATCTCTCCTATACGTCCGTTTCCTCTTGTCACGGCGCTGTAAAGGCTTCCGTCTCTGTATGTCAGAACTATAGTAAGACCGTCCATTTTCCATGAAAGAAGCGTCCTGTTGTTTCCGATAAAACTTCTGAGCGCCTCGATGTCTTTCGTCTTGTCAAGCGAAAGCATGGGCTTGTCATGTTCCATCTTCGGAAGTTCATCCACCGCTTCATAACCCACATTTGACGTAGGCGAATCAGACATATGTATACCGGTGATATTCTCAAGCCGTTCAAGTTCGTCGTAGAGTTTATCGTAAGTATAATTATCCATTATCTCGCGATCCTGCGAATAGTATGCTCTTGAAGCTTCATTAAGCGTCTTTATGAGCTCTTTGATTCTCTTTTCATATCCCTGATTCTGTTCCATAATAGATTGCTACCTCAAATTTGATCTGCCCGTTTTTATCTTTAAATCCATCAGCTTCTTAATTTCGCTGTCTGTAAGATTTCTGTATTTTCCAGCCGGAAGTTTTCCAAGATGAATATTTCCTATTCTTATCCTTACAAGTTTTTTTACTTTTAATCCAATGCTTTGGCACATTCTCCTTATCTGGCGGTTTATCCCCTGCGTAAGGACAATATGAAACTCATTTTCCGCAGTTTTCCATACCCTGCAAGGTCTTGTTTTTCTGTTTATTTCATTCAGAAAAACTCCCTTTGAAAGCCTGTCTATTTTTTCATCCGTAAGATCCTTTAAAACCGTAACGACATATTCTTTTTCATGGCCGTTGCTGCCCGTCATAAGCGCGTCTATGAGATCTCCGTCATCTGTCAAAAGCAGCAGTCCTTCCGAATCCTTATCGAGTCTTCCGGCATATGTTATTCTTTTTTCCAATCCGAGAAAATCGATAAGATTGTTTTTCTCTTTTTTTTCAGAAGTGCATACTATCCCTTTTGGCTTGTTAAAAGCAAGATATGTCTTTGATTCGACAGGTTTTACCTTTTTTCCGTTTACAAAAACCTCGTCGGAGGGTTCTATCTGCATACCGAATCCGGCAGGAGCGCCGTTTACGATAACTTTTTTATCCGCTATCAGCGCGTCCGCTTCTCTGCGCGAACAGACTCCGCATTCACTCAAATATTTATTTATTCTCACAAAACAGACCTCAATACTGCGAATTGATATAATTTGCCAGATCAGGATTTGACGCAAGTACGCTGTCATACTGCTGCTGAACCTGGGACGCGAGCGCTTTCACTTCTTCATTTTGAAGAATCGAGTTAAGATAATCCGCTTTCGACTGCTGCGTCGTATCCGAAGCGATGCAGAGGTTTCCGTCATCTCTTGTAAATACATACAGCTGCGTCAGAGCCGGAATATTTACGTCAAAGCCTTCATATTTATACTCATATGTCACAAATACAGCATACGACCCTTCAATATCTCCCGGATACGTATAGACGTTTATATTGCTGTAGCTCTGGGCATAGCTCTTTGCCTCTATAGCTGCCATGTCGTCGCTGCTTAAATTTTCAACCACGTTTGCGGCTTCAGCGGCGTCGCCGTTTGAAAGAGCGTTAAAATATCTTGTCACTATATCAGCCACCGGCGTTTCAGCGCTCTGCTGTGTCAAAGCCGCGCTTTCCTGAGTTGTATCAGAAACTTCAGGCGTCGGTTCAGGCGTCGCTTCAGCTTCCGGAGTTGTTGTCGGCTCAGGTGTTGCCGTCGCCTCAGGCGTTACTGTCGCCTCAGGCGTTGCCGTTGCTTCCGGCGTTGCAGTTGCCGCCGGCGTTTTTTCCGGCTCACTATTTTCATCAGTTATATCATTTGAAACTGACGTTGTCTGTGATTGATTTTTATCCGCATCGGAATTTTTCTTCATATTTGAAAATCCGATGACAAATAAAACGGCGACCACGACTATCAAAGCAATCGCTCCGATGAGCAATATATATCTCAGATTGTCAGATATCCATTCGCGCACAGGATTTTCAACTTTCTTTTTAGGTTTTTTTTCTTCCATATTTTTCTCCCTACTGAAAAAGCCGGAATAAATCCGGCTGAAAATTTAAAATTTTAACACGTCTGGAGGGAATCGAACCCCCGACACACGGTACCGGAAACCGCTGCTCTATCCCCTGAGCTACAAACGCGTAATCCGCGGCAAAAACCGCTTCATTTATAACTAAAATCATCCAAATGATATCACAGCGCTTATAAATTGTCAATTATAAGCCTGTCGCTGGCGCTGTCATACTCATATATGCTGTCTGACAAAATATCTTTCGGAAGAACTTCGTTTTTATTTATACATCTGAGCGTATCCCTTAAATAAAGCGGCTTTATACTGTCGTCCTTTTTGACAAGGAGGCATTCATGAACGCTTGACGGTATGACGTAAAAATCAGATCCCATTATATCCGCCGCTTTTTTCATGACTCCCGGATAAAACAATACGGCCGCTCCGTATTCCCTCAACTCATTCGAAACAACATATACCTTGAAATCGTCATCATGGCGCTTTTCTTCATCAGATTCAGACGACGCCACGCCTGTCAGCTCCATTAGCAGTTCTTGAAGCTCGTCTATCTTCGCTTTCTGATCTCTTAAGGTGTTTTCCCAGGCGAGTTTTCTTAAATCGCTTTCAGTCATTCCCCAGTTTTTGAGATGTTCATAATTGATCACCATAGTGATAAAACTGTTTTTCGAGACGCATATCTTCATGTAATAAATCATCAGCATATCGTAATATTTTTCGCTTGGGATTTGTTTAATATGATCTTCATAATACTTTTCAGACGCGAGTCTGACGTATATTCTGTTTTTATTCTCCCCTAAATCATCATACCTACACACATTTTCATTTTTACGCATAGAAATCCTCCTTAAATAATAAATAAAAATAAAATTGAAAATTTATTCAGAATCGAATATAAGAAATAAAATTTAAGAAAATAACAGAATCGGCAGGCGCAATATATTACACCTGCCGTTAAGATCATATAAAACAACCTGTGTCAAAACTATGATATAACATTTTCTCATTTTTGACAAGCAGATTTTACTTTTTCATCGCGTTTTTCATCGCATCCGATGCCTTATTTTTTCATTGAATCAGCCGCTTCAGTGGCCAGTCTGTCGCACCGCTCGTTCATCTCGTTTCCGTCATGTCCTTTTACCCATACGAACTTTACTTCATGCATTTCTTTTGCCTTTAAAAGCCTCTGCCACAGATCTACATTTTTTACTTCTTCGTTTTTGCCTCTTTTCCAGCCTTTTTTTATCCAGCTGTCTATCCAATGCTGATTAAAGGCGTCGACAAGATATTTTGAATCGGAATGAACAGTCACTTCACACGGTCTGATAAGCGCCTCAAGTCCTACTATTGCCGCCATAAGTTCCATGCGGTTATTGGTCGTTTTTTCAAATCCCTTTGAAAACTCTCTTTCGTGAACAGTTCCCTTCGGATCGACATACCTCAAAATACAGCCGTATCCGCCCGGTCCGTCCGGGTTTCCCCTTGCCGCTCCGTCTGTATAAATATCAACTTTCATAATTTATTCCGTTTTAGAATCTGATATAGACATTTTTCATCAATATGGAACATTCCATATTTTCGTCTCTTGCTTCTTTAATAAATGTTTTTCCTCTGCCTGTTCTTTTCTCCAAAGCCCTGTCAAAGATCATGTCTTTTTCATTTTTTCCGAAATATTTTTCCGAATACTCCGGAGTTATCGCAGCAAAACTCGTACCGTACTCCATCGCGAATCTTCTCGCCGCGTACCTCGACTCGGAATTTCCGGCAAATAAAACTTCAGATATGGCTTCCGGATAAAAGCAGCATCTTTTCATCGCGTCAAGGATGAATTTTTCAATCTGTTTATACGAAACTTCTTTTGAGCATCTCACAACAACGGTGATACACCTCGGGATAAGCCACAACGTATGCGAGAAAAAGGCGTTGTCATAAGAAGGCGACACATATACGCCGAGTTTTCCCTCATTTTTCCATACCATAGTACCGGGAAGATTTCCGACCACAGTATAATCGGTAAAAAATCCCACTTCATCACCGGCGTGTATTGCCGTAGACACCTCTGTCGCGTAGTCAGGATTTGACAATACAAAATCATGAACCTCAGCGTATTTCGCGATATCAAACTGCGTCGAATCATTCGGCGTAGTCACATTTATAAATGTCATATCAAGCTCGCTGTCCAGGACTCTCGCGATATCGTACGCCTCGCCTCGTCTGCCCGAAAGGATCGGTATGCAGTATTTTCCCGTAACATCAACGGCGATAACAGCCGGATCCTTTGCCTGATCCTCGATCAGATTTCCTATATAACGAACCACTCTTACTACAGGCGCTATATAAATTATAACGTCCGTGTCTTTAAAACGCTCGGCTGTCCATTCCCTCACGGTGCCCTGAACTCTTTTAAACTTTTCCGCGTCCGGATTATCGTCGTCTGCGATAAACCACCTGTTTTCAACCAGAAAATCTTTTCCCCACTCATTGATCGTATTTTCTATCTTTTCAGCAAGTTCTGCTTCATATTTGTTGTAACAAACACCTGATATTCTTAAATCTGTCATAATTTCTCCTGTCAGAATTTCTACGATCTTACAATTTTCCTGTCAACTATTATTTGTCTGTTCGAAGTATTCAGAAAAGCGGCGGCATTTAATCTTATCTGATATCCTTCTCCTGTATCAGCAGTCCATTCGATATAAGGACGGGGCGGAAATCCATACGCGTCAAGAATACTCATGATCGTTCCGCCATGAACTACCATCGCGATATGAGAAAGCCTTTTTTTCGCGGCGTCGCGGATCACTTCTTCGAACCCGCGAATACTTCTTTCCTGAAACTGTCCTCTGTTTTCGCCGCCCGGAAATGAGGTGATCTCTCCGCTTCCCACCCAGTTTTTGTATTCCGGGTCATTTAGCAGTTCCTGATATGTCTTTCCTTCAAATTTTCCAAAATCACATTGAGAAAGATCTTCCACAACGACAGGCTCCAAATTGTCAAACAGAATATTCGCCGTTTCAATACATCTTTTCATAGGACTTGAGTAGACTTCCTCCACCGCCGGAAATTCGAGCGCCATCAACGCTTCCCTTTCTTCTTCTAAAAGCGGCTCGTCCGTTATTCCTATGTACTTTCCAAGACTGTTTCCTTTTGTTTTTCCATGCCGAATCATTGTGATTTTTAACATTTGAATTCCCCTGTTTATTTATTAATCAAAGTCCTAACTTTTCTCTTACAACCGCCTGCATTTTATCTGTTTCGCATACTGTAGTATGGCGTATTTCAGCCGAACGTATCTCTTCGATCGCCTTCGGAATCTCAACTCCCGAAACCTCTCTGAGATCGTCAAACTGCTCCATATCAGTATGGCTGTCGTATTTTTCATCGATAGCATGAAGCACGCTGCGGGCGAATTTATACGGGCTTGCCGTAGAAGCTATCACCGTCGGAGTTTTATCGCCTGTGTCTTTTACATATTTTTCGTAAACAGAAGCCGCCACAGCCGTATGAGTATCGAGAACATATTTGTCCTCTTCATACGTTTTTCTGATAGCCTCGGCGCATTCTTCCTCCGTACTGAAACCTGAAGCGAAATCCGCAAGAAGCGCCTTCTGATCGTTTGAAACGGTATATTTTCCGTTTTTTGAAAGGCTCTCCATCAATTCAGCAGTAGTTTTCGCGTCCTCGCCCGCAATCTTAAATATAAGACGCTCAAGATTGCTCGATACAAGAATATCCATTGAAGGCGATGACGTAAGATAAAAGTCTCTGTTTTTGTCGTATGTTCCCGTTATAAAGAAATCGTATAATACGTTGTTTTTATTCGACGCGCATATAAGTTTATTAACAGGCAGTCCCATGAGCTTAGCGTAATATGCCGCGAGAATGTTTCCGAAATTTCCTGTAGGAACGACGAAATTGATCTTGTCTCCCGCTTTTATCTCTCCTTTTTTCACAAGCTGGCAATATGAATATACATAGTAGACAACCTGAGGCACAAGACGTCCTATATTGATAGAATTTGCCGAACTGAACTGGAATCCCGCTTTTTTGAGATCTTCCGCCAGTTTTTTATCCTGGAACATTTTCTTAACGCCTGTCTGAGCGTCGTCAAAATTTCCAGTGATCGCTACAACGCATGTGTTTTCGCCTTTCTGGGTGATCATCTGGCGTTCCTGCACGGCGCTGACGCCGTTTTTCGGATAAAATACGATGATTCTCGTTCCCGGAACATCGGCAAATCCCGCCATGGCTGCCTTTCCGGTATCTCCTGATGTGGCAGTCAGAATAACGATTTCCTCTTTGAGATTGTTTTTCTTTGCCGCCGTCGTCATAAGATAAGGCAGTATAGAAAGCGCCATATCTTTAAAAGCTATTGTCTTGCCGTGGAAAAGCTCAAGGAAATAAGCGTTTTTCGTCTTGTGAAGCGGCGCTATTTCCTTTGTGTCAAACTTTGAATCATACGCGTTGTTTATGCAGTATCTGAGTTCTTCTTCGGTATAATCAGAAAGAAATTTGCTCATAACCGTATAGGCAACGTCCTGATAAGACATTTTCGAAAGTTCTTCGATTGACTCGTTAAGTTTTGGAATCGACTGGGGAACAAAAAGTCCTCCGTCAGACGCAAGTCCTTTTAATACCGCCAGTGACGCCGGCACATTTTCCTCGGCTCCTCTTGTGCTTCTGTATAATACGTTCATAATAGTTCTCCTCATATTTTCGTTTGAATCTTATAATCATTCATAGCTATGTCATTATAGCATAGCCGCAAAACCTAAACAAGATAAGAAAGAGTTAAGAACGTCCTTCCTCCTGCAAATTAGCTCTTGACAATTCATTTTTCTGATGATAAATTGATTGTAAATTTCATATCACCTAAAAGCAATGACAAGGAATAGTACTTAAATAACCCGAGCGCAGAGAGCTGTCGGAAGGTGTAAGGCAGCGGACGGTGTTTAACGAACTCGCCTTCGAGCTTCTGCCTGAAATCACAGTAGGCGCAGACGGTTTCTCCCCGTTATAGGAGAAGGATATTTATTGGTTATTCAAAGTATCCGTTGAGTGCATGTGTATTCACATGAATTAGAGTGGTACCGCGTAGAGTTAATTATAACCCTTCGTCTCTAAAAAGAGATGAAGGGTTTTTTGTTGTTTTAAATTGTTTTCAAGGAGGTCATCATGAATTACAAAAAATATCAGAAACAGTACTATCCTGCTCCTGTCGGAAATACAGATTGGGTAAATAAAGACTCGATCGAAAAAGCTCCAATCTGGTGCAGCGTTGATATGCGCGACGGCAATCAGGCTCTTATCGTTCCTATGAGCCTTGAACAGAAACTTGATTATTTTAAAGTTCTTCTTGAAGTAGGATTCAAGGAGATCGAAGTCGGATTTCCTGCTGCTTCAGAAACGGAATACGAATTTTTAAGAGCCCTTATCGAACAGGATCTTATTCCAGAGGACGTTACAATACAGGTTCTTACCCAGGCGAGAGAACATATAATCCGCAAAACTTTTGATTCCCTTGAAGGCTGCAAAAACAATGTTATCGTACATGTTTACAATTCAACATCTTTCGCGCAGCGTCAGCAGGTTTTCAAAAAGTCAAAAGAAGAAATCAAACAGATCGCTATTGACGGCGCTAAACTCCTCAACGATCTGACAAATGAACGCGGAGCGAAATACCGTTTTGAGTACAGTCCTGAAAGCTTTTCGGGAACTGAGCCTGAATACGCCCTTGAAGTATGCAACGCCGTGCTTGACGTATGGCAGCCGACAGCCGACAGAAAAGCCATCATAAATCTGCCGGATACTGTTCAGCTCGCGATGCCTCATATTTATGCCAGCCAGATAGAATATTTCCATAAAAACCTCAAATACAGAGACAACGTCGTTATCTCGCTTCATCCTCACAACGACAGAGGAACAGGCGTAGCTCACGCGGAGCTCGGACTTCTCGCGGGAGCTGACAGAATCGAGGGAACTCTTTTCGGAAACGGCGAAAGAACGGGAAATGTAGATATCGTCACTCTCGCGATGAACATGTACTGCCAGGGCGTAGATCCGAAACTTGACTTCTCCGATATGCCTAAACTCTGCGCTAAATACGAGGAAGTTACAAATATGCCTATCCCGATGAGACAGCCCTACTGCGGCGAACTTGTATTCGCGGCATTTTCCGGTTCTCATCAGGACGCTATCGCTAAAGGAATGCACTACCGCCTTGAACACGATATGGACAAATGGACAGTTCCTTACCTTCCGCTCGATCCTACTGATATCGGAAGGAACTATGACGCCGACGTTATCCGTATCAACAGCCAGTCAGGAAAAGGCGGCGTAGGCTACATCCTCGAGAGAAACTACGGATTATTCCTGCCGCCTAAACTTCGCGAGCATATGGGATATACCGCGAAAGCAGAATCAGATCATCTCCACAAAGAGCTGCTTCCGGAAGAGATCTTCAGGCTCTATGTAAAAACATACGAAGGCAAAACAACTCCGTTCAATGTCGAGGAAACTCACTTCACAAGACCTGAACAGGGCGTATTTGAAGCTACTATAACAACTGTTTACAACGGCGAAAAGAAAGTCACGACAGCAAGAGGAAACGGACGTCTCGACGCTGTATCAAACGCCATCAAAGAAGCGACAGGCATCGAATATACTCTTACTACATACACTGAACACGCTCTTTCAAAGAGCTCAAGTTCAAGAGCTATCGCCTATGTCGGAATCGAAATGCCGGGCAAAGAACCTTCATGGGGTTCGGGCGTAGATCACGATATCATTCATGCTTCTATCGTCGCTCTTGTAAACGCCATCAACAACGGATTAACACAATAAATATCATTTTAAGGCAGTGCCACGGCGCTGCCTTTTTTACGTTCTATACAATCTCTTGACATATTTTTTAGCTATTATTTATAGTACCAAAATATAATTTATGTTATAGTATGCATGGTCTAAATCCAAAACAAACATCAAAAAAAGGAAGTTACTCATGAAAACTAAGAGCCTGTGGCATTATCTTTCTTCACGAAAAAAAGAAACTGTTCTCGCGCCGCTTTTTAAAATGCTCGAAGCATGTTTCGAACTTTTCATTCCGCTTCTTGTGGCGGACATAATCGACACGGGAATAAAATCAGGCGATACCGGCTATATAGTCAGGCGCGGCATTCTGATGATCTTTTTCGGAATTTTAGGATTTACGCTCGCCGTTATCGCTCAGTACTTTTCGGCGAAATGCGCGATCGGAGTCAGCTCTGATCTGAGACGTGATCTTTTCTATCATATAAGCGAATTGAATTACAAAAACCTCGATGAAGCCGGACTATCCTCCCTTATAACGGGAATGACAAGCGATATTAACCAGGTACAGAACGGCGTAAACTGGGCGCTGCGTCTTTTCCTTCGCTCACCCTTTATAGTTTTCGGCGCGGCAATAATGGCTTCAACCATAAGCCCTGCGGCTTCCGTTATTTTCTGGATAACAATAGCCGTCCTCATATTTATAATCGTGCTTATAATGAAGCTCTCTATGCCTTTGACAGCGAAAGTCCAAAAACAGCTCGAGACAGTAACCCGTTCTTTTAAAGAAAATATCACCGGCGTTCGTGTCGTAAGAGCGTTTAACAGCCAGCCTTCGGAAAAAAGAGCTTTCAACACGAATCAGGACGAATTGTACCGCCGTCAGATAAAAGTCGGAAAAATCTCATCCGCTTTAAATCCTCTGACATTCGCCGTGATAAATGCCGCGATCATTTTTATACTGTGGACAGGCGCGATAAACGTAGATACCGGCGTTCTTTCCCAGGGGCAGATAATCGCTCTTATCAACTATATGTCGCAGATCCTTGTGGAGCTCATAAAATTCGCGAATATAGTTTTGATCGTGTCAAAGGCGATGGCATGCTTTAAACGCGTCAAGAATATTTTAAGCATAGAGCCTGTACTTGCAAACGGCGCTAAAAAGATCGATGCTTCTTCCGCAATAGATATAAAACTCGAAAATGTTTCTTTCGCCTTTGATAAAAAAGGCGGAAACGCCCTTGAAAATATAAGTTTTCATATATCGAAGGGCACGCATGCGGGCATCATAGGAGCGACCGGTTCAGGAAAAACGACGCTGATTAATCTTATCGCAAGATTTTATGAACGCTCCTGCGGCAGCATCCTCATAAATGATATTCCTATAGAAGATTATGACATCGCCTCCCTAACCTCCCATATAAGCCTTGTGCCTCAGAAATCGGTATTGTTCAGAGGCACTTTAAGGGAAAATCTGAAATGGGGAAACAGCGAAGCTTCCGATGAAGAATGTTTTGACGCGCTGAAAGATTCCTGCGCATACGACTTTATAATGGAAAAAGGCAACGGTCTCGATCTATATGTCGCCCAGTCAGGCAGCAACTTTTCAGGCGGCCAGCGCCAGAGACTTGCAATAGCAAGGGCGCTAATGAAGAAAAGCGGACTTTTAATCCTCGACGACAGCTATTCAGCCCTTGATTACGCGACGGAATCCCATATCAAGAATTCCGTATTTAATCACAGAGACAACTGTACGGTACTTACGGTATCACAGCGCGTTTCTTCAATTTATAATTCAGATATCATCATTGTACTCGACAATGGCTCTGTCGCCGGCATCGGAAAACACAGTGAACTTATAAAAACATGTCCTGTTTACAATGAAATATGTCTCTCACAGAATTTCAACGAGGAGGCAAACTGATATGGAATATACAGCAAAAAAGAAATCTTCTGTCTTTGGAAGACTCTTATCCTATTTAAAACACTATTTATTCTTTTTCATTGTTTCGCTTTTCCTTACGGTCATAACAGTAGTGTGCACATTGCTCGTTCCGGTATTTTCAGGTCAGGCGATCGATTATATAATCTCCAGTGGAAACGTCGATTTCAATATGGTATTTCAGATGCTGTTAAAAATAGCCATCGCTATCATATGCGGCGTATTGAGCCAGTATTTTACGGGATGCATAAACAATGTGATTACATTTAAAATAGTAAAGGATCTCAGAAACGAAGTCTTTGAAAAGCTCCACGAACTTCCTGTTTCATATATCGATTCAATGGCGACAGGCGAGATGATCAGCCGCTGCATCACTGATATAGAACAGATCTCCGACGGACTTTTCATGGGATTTTCCCAGATATTCAACGGCGTGCTGACTATCATATGCACTATCATCTTCATGCTGATGATAAATCCTGTGATCACGCTTTTTGTAGTGATACTTACTCCGGCTTCATTTATGCTGACAAAATTCATCGCCTCAAAGACACATGAAATGTTCGTGAAACAGTCTTCAAGCAGGGGCGATCTGACAGCTCTTACAGATGAAGCTCTTGAAAATATGAAGCTCATCTATGCTTTTGATCACAAGGAAGAAAGCAGAAGCGAATTCGACAAAAAGAACGCTGTGCTTGCAGAGCACAGCCTTAAAGCGACGTTTTATTCGTCGCTCGTAAACCCCTCCACGCGACTGATTTACTCGACGTTATATGCTATTGTTACAATAGCCGGCGGCTTTACGGTTATAGGCGGAGCGATGACAGTCGGAAATCTGTCAGCCTTCCTGGGCTACACAAACCAGTATTCGAAGCCGTTTAACGAAATCACCGGAACGATAACGGAATTCCAGAACGCCCTTGCGTCAGCATCAAGAGTATTCGAGATACTTGACGCTCCGGGTACGGAAGATCCGTCAGCGCTTCCCTGCGACAAATCTTCGATAAAAGGAAATGTCTCGATAAAAGACGTTTATTTTTCTTACAATCCCGAAGTTCCGCTTATCAAAAATTTCAGCCTTGAAGTTAAAAGCGGTCAAAGGATAGCCATCGTAGGTCCTACCGGCTGCGGTAAGACTACTATGATAAATCTTTTGATGAGATTCTACGATGCAGACTCAGGAACTATTTCAATAGATGGGAAACCGATAAACGAAATGAGCCATATAGAACTTAGAAGCCATTACGGTATGGTTCTTCAGGACATCTGGCTTAAGACGGGAACTATCCGCGAAAACATAGCCTACGGAGTTCCAAACGCTACAGACGAACAGATACGAAACGCCGCGAAAAGCGCCTATATAAGCGACTATATCGATCGTCTCCCTGACGGCTACGATACTGTCATCACCGAAGGCGGCGGCAATCTGTCCCTCGGCCAGAAACAGCTTTTATGTATCGCAAGAGTCATGCTCGCCGATCCTCCGATGCTGATCCTCGACGAGGCAACCTCCAGCGTCGACTCTATGACAGAAATCAGGATCTCAAAAGCCTTTGACAAACTGATGACAGGCAGAACAAGCTTTGTTGTAGCCCACAGACTTTCAACCATCGTCAACTCGGACGTAATCCTTGTCATGAACAACGGAAGCATCGTCGAACAGGGAACTCACGAAGAACTCCTCGCCAAAAAAGGATTTTATTACAACATCTATCAGAGCCAGTTTGCTCATTAAACTTTATATCAAAAAATTCAACTTTGAAAAAAGCGTCAACCCGCGCATCACGCACGGTTTGACGCTGATCTTTTGATTATGATTTTTTGAATCTATATTTACCTTTCCCATGTCCTGATACAGGTTCTATTATATCCGCCTGTATTAAATCAGATAAAAGTTTGGACGCACTTGTTTTTTTTAAATCAATCAATTCCATAACTGCGCTTCTTCCAAATACTTCCTCATATCCGAATCTTTCAAATAATCTGCAAACACGGATTGTAGTTTTAATGGAAAAGTCCTTCCCTTTTACTGAAAGTATACCTTCAATGTCCGCTTTCTTATCTCGAATGTCCACTTTTCCGCTTCCAATGTCCGCTTTTTTATCTCGAATGTCCACTTTTTCGCTTCCAATGTCCGCTTTTTCTGTTTTCAAAAGTCCACTTATATGCATATCTCGGTTATGGAGTTCATTTTCTTCGTTTAAAAGCAGATTTCTTAAAAAGACTTCAAGATATTCTGTTGTTTCATGAATACCTTTTTGCAGATTAGTATAATTCGCACGGACAAGTGCATTTCTGAAGTACCAGGCATTTTCGGCAAAGATATCATTCGTTGCAGAAAAGCCAAGTGTTCTAAGATACTTTATAAAGAATACCGCCGTTGTCCTTGTATTACCCTCACCAAAAATATGAATTTGCCACAGTCTTGAAATGAACACCGCAAGGTGATGGATGATTTCGTCCATAGACAGGCCTCTGTAGCTGAAAACCTTTTCCTGAGAGAAATCATATTCAAGTGTTGCTCTAAGCTCCGAAGCGCTGCCATATATTCCGGTTGCGCCGTCGAGCACCCATTCTTTCTTTGTAATGTTGTAGTCTCTGATCTTTCCGGCGTGCTTATAGATTCCCTGAAATAGTTTGCGGTGGATGGATATATACTCATTCGGAGAGAATGAAAATGCGGTTTCAGAAAGTATCTCGGCAATACGTGATGACACCTTATCCGCTTCTTCTGTGCGCTGCTCATCCGACATATGTACAGGTTTTTCCTTATAGTAGCTGTCAATAAGGCTCTGTGCTTCCTTTATCGTGATTTCGCCTTCAATGTTTTTGATGGCAGTGTCAATCAAATATTTTGACGTCTTCAAACCATCTACAGCCTGAAGCCCGATTGCAGTACTCCAAACATAGCTTCTACCGGCTTTATCCGGTTCTGATTCTTTCAAATACTCTTTAAATGGATCTCTTTCCATCTACTATACCTCATTCCACAATTTTTTCATCCGTTATATCAAACCTTTATCTTTAAAGTATACCATATTACCAACAAAAAGCTTAATTGAAATATCAGTATAGTCAAACTCTCCGCCGCTTATTTCCGAAATAGCATATACATCTCCATAACAATTACATCTGATTTTTTTCTCTGATGAAAATGTTCTTCTTGATTCATATGCGCTATACAATTGATATGTTGGTACAATATTTGTAACACTTACATCTGCTGCACCAGAAGCGGCACTTGATAAATCATCCTAATAAAACATTGCACTCAATCTTTTGAGCAAACAATTAAGGTTTGTCGAATATGCTCTACAATAAGAAGTCAATCCTATACTGCTGCTTGGACTGTATCCAACATCCCAATCAACCCAAACAATATATCTTTCCCTTGTTTTGGGATCTGTCTGATCAATGACAAATGTCTCGCCGCCAATAATTTCGATACCTTGTTCTTCCCGTTCTGCTGTATTTGCATCAGCAAATTCTTCTAATGACAAATACAACGGTTCTTCAGAAGAATCATCTGCCGTTTCAGCAAATGTCTAAACATAAGATGAATTTAGTAGCATAACGACAACAATGCAGAAACTAATCAATTTTCTTAAATGCTTCATTTACGCCGACACCTTTCTGTTTTTTTAAATAATTAATTTGTTCTATATTTTTCTTGATATTATCTAAATCATCTTCAGAGGGGCATGTTATAATATCGGATATCTCAATTTCTATTTCTACAGGAAAGAATCCTCCACCAATAGATTTTACATTATTATTCTTCATATTTTTACCATTAAGTGAAACATTAAGAATTTAAGTTCAGAACAACAAAAGTCATTTTTCTTTCATTTCTTGAAAATATATATTTCTCATCTCAGTTTATCTGTGTTGCTGCAATCACATCGCAGGTAGTCGGATCGACTATAACATAATAATCATTCAAGTCTTTTTCTGCCATAAAAAGATACAAAGCAGGGCTGTTATCGAAATCAAGTTCTATATATCTGTTGATAATTCCCGGGACATCTTTTGCCTCGCATTTCCGAACCCATTCTACATTATCATATGTTTTCGAAAGTTCTTTCGCAGCTTCCGCCTTTGGCATAAAATGCGTAAAAGCGCTGAAAAGAATCAAAATCACGAATATACCGACAATTCCCGATATGCTGATAATTCTGCTTACTTTGTGCCTGTCTTTCTGCCTGTAAAGCGAAATCAAATATATCATGTATAAAGTCCAGGCAAAATAAGCATAGTAATAAAATAATTGATACGGATTAAGGTTTATAATCCCTGTAATAATCAAGGATACTGCAACTACCATTAATATGATCAACGATCTTTTCGAGTATTTATATGTCGGCGTTCTTTCACCTTCATACATAATGCTGCCTAACAAGACTGCGCAAAATATAATGACAAAGCGAATGGAATAACTGTGCAAAACTCCGCCATACACGAACAAATCTATAAAAAGCACGGCAGCTATACTGAGTATATAGGCTATTATTATAAGTATTTTTTGTTTATTATTTGTATCTGTTTTCATTTTTTCCTGCCTATACAAAAACCATTTATAAAGATTGTCACCAGAGCATATATCAATCCAGTGACAATCTTTAATTTACTTATCTTTTAGTTATAACTTGCTGAAACATATTATAATAATTCACCGGTCTTTATCCGGCTTAAACTTTTGCGAACTAAAAGATATCAATATAGATATTAATGTGCACGCAATTAACGCTACTCATATATTGGGTTAGTGAGATTGATTTATCAAGCATGATCCTGTTTAATCTCATACAACCTTTGAATGAGCTTAAAACATAGAAATCCATTTTGGATAACAAAAAGTTCATAGTGATTAACAAATCTCAAAAAAGGAAGATTAAGAGTACATACGCAAATATTGATCACAATAAAAGCTATCGCTAAAATAGAGTGTGTGAAGTAATCTCTGTAAATAAGATTTCCTGTGATACGAT
>CASEDW010000218.1 GCA_949286775.1 uncultured Eubacteriales bacterium
CCGGCGCTTTTAATTGAAAACGCCCTTTCACCTGCGAAAGTAATCTCGGTTCTCGCCGATCCGGAAGACAGAATGGCCCTCGTTATTGTTCCTGATTTTCAGCTGTCCCTTGCGATCGGCAAAGAAGGACAGAACGCGCGTCTGGCAGCTAAACTTACGGGATTTAAGATCGACATCAAGAGTGAGACTCAGGCAAAAGAAGAAGGCATCTTCGAAGAATACTTTGGTGAAGACGATGAGGAAGCTGAAGAGACAGAAAACGCGGCGGAGGAAACAGCTGACGAAGAGCCTGAGATGACAGAAGACCAGAGCGATAATCAAGAAGGAGAAACAGAACAGGCAGATGAGTAATAAAGTTCCGATGCGTACCTGCTGCGGATGCAGAGTATCCTTTCCTAAAAAGGAGCTTATAAGGATAGTCAGAAGGCCTGAGGGCGATGTTCAGATCGACGGCAGCGGAAAGATGAACGGAAGAGGCGCTTATCTTTGCAAAAATGTGCAGTGCCTGAAAAAAGCGAGAAAATCAGGGGCTATTACAAGAGCGCTGAATGTTCCGATAACAGAAGAGATCTATATCAGACTTGAAAAGGAGCTTGGTGAAATTGAGACCTGACAAGATCGTTTCATATATAGGACTGGCCATGAAAGCCGGAAAAGTGTCATCAGGAGAGTTTTCTGTTGAAAAATCAGTCAAAGAGGGAAAAGCGGAAGTAGTTATTATTTCTACTGACGCGTCGAAAAATACAAAGAAGAAATTTAACGATATGTGCAAGTATTACCGGGTGCCGGCGTTTGAATATCTCGATAAAGATACGCTCGGCCGCATAATAGGACGCGAGATGAGAGCCTGCGTTTCAATAAATGATCCGGGCTTCGCGAAGGCGATACTTAGCGCTAACAAAAATGAATTTGAGGAATAAGGTTGATAAAGAATGGATGAAAATAAAGAAGTAAAAATAACAGACGGTGAAAAGCCGAAAAAGAAAAAATTTATACAGGTCTACAGACCCCAGAACGCGACAAGCAAAGAAGGCAAAGACTTCACAAAGCACGGCCAGACCGCCCAGAAGAAAAAAGCGAAAAAAGAGGCTGCTCCTGTTAAGCAGGAAGAAGTAAGGGCAGCTGAAAGACCTGTTGAAAAAGCTCAGGAAAAACGCGTGGAAAAGCCTGTTGAAAAACCTGTCGATAAACCGGTAGAAAAACCGGCGGAAAAAACCATGGAAAAACCTGCTGAAAAAGCAGCCGAAAGAACAGCTGAGCAAAAGGCGGCAAAAGCGGCCGCGCCTAAAAATGAACGTCCCCAGGGCGAAAAGAAAAATCTCTCGGAACGTCCCCAGGGCGACAGAAGAGGCGCTGACAGATCTCAGGGCGACAGAAGAACGGAACGCCCACAGGGGGACAGAAGAAATCAGGATCGTTCACAGAATGACAGAAAGAGCCATTCGGATCGCGCTCAGAGCGACAGGAAGAATTACGGCGACAGAAGAGGCATGGACAAAGATAAAGATTATGAACGTCCTCAGTTTACAAAAAAAGCCGACAAGAAATCTTCTGTGCCTTCAGGCTTTGATATGGGAATTAAGAAGCCGTCGAGAGACACAAGCCATAAGGAAAAAGATAAAAACAAAGATCAGTTAAGAAAGAATAAATTCACTGATGACAGACAGCCGGGATCAAACCGCCCGAATCAGGGAAAGAAGCATATGAGCAATATCCCGAAAGCGCTTCAGAAGACGGTTCACAAGCAGCATGAGGAAAAGAAAACAGAGGTCGTTACTGAAATCGTTATTCCTGAGAAGATCACAATCAAGGATCTTGCCGACAAGATGAAAATTCAGCCGGCAGCTCTGGTCAAGAAACTTTTCCTTGAGGGAACGATGGTTACTGTGAATCAGGAAGTTGACTATGAAACAGCGGCTGAGATAGCCCTTGGATATGATATCATCGCTGAGATGGAAGAAAAGGTCGATGTTATCGAAGAGCTTCTTAAAGAGGATGAAGAAAAAGAAGAGGATATGGTGCCAAGACCTCCTGTAGTATGCGTTATGGGTCATGTCGATCACGGTAAAACGTCGCTTCTTGACGCTATCAGAGACGCGCACGTTACAGACAGAGAGGCAGGCGGTATCACGCAGCATATCGGCGCTTACTGCGTAACTGTAAACGGACAGAAGATCACATTCCTTGATACTCCCGGTCATGAAGCCTTTACTGCCATGCGTATGCGAGGCGCTAACTCAACGGATATCGCGATTCTTGTAGTCGCTGCCGACGACGGCGTAATGCCTCAGACGATAGAGGCTATAAACCACGCGAAAGCGGCAGGAGTAGAGATAATCGTAGCTGTCAACAAGATAGATAAACCGGGCGCAAATGTAGACAGAGTTAAACAGGAGCTTACGGAATACGGCCTTATCGCTACAGACTGGGGCGGAAATACAGAATTTGTACCTGTATCAGCTAAAACAAGAGAAGGTATCGACGATCTCCTCGATATGATTCTGCTTACAGCTGAGGTTATGGAGCTTAAGGCAAATCCTAACAGACAGGCAAGAGGCCTTGTGCTTGAAGCGAAGCTTGACAAAGGAAAAGGCCCTGTTGCCAATATCCTTGTCCAGAAAGGTACTCTCAGACTCGGAGATTATATCGCTGCCGGATCATGTTCAGGTAAAGTGCGCGCGATGATGGATGAAAACTCAAGACGCGTTAAAGAGGCCGGTCCTTCGACGCCTGTTGAGGTTCTCGGACTTAATGACGTGCCGAATGCCGGAGAAATCATCGTTTCGACTGAAACAGATAAAGAAGCAAAGAATTTCGCGGCTACATTCGTATCTGAAAGCAAAAACAAACTTATCGCTGATACAAAGGCTAAAATGTCTCTCGACGATCTGTTCAGCCAGATTCAGGAGGGAACTCTTAAAGAACTCAATATCCTTGTCAAGGCCGACGTGCAGGGCTCTGTCGAGGCTGTTCAGCAGTCGCTTGTAAGACTTTCAAACGAGGAAGTTGTAGTAAAAGTTATCCACGGCGGCGTTGGAGCTATTAACGAGTCTGACGTAACGCTGGCAGCTACATCAAACGCCATCGTTATCGGATTTAACGTGCGTCCTGACGCGCAGGCAAAAGCCGTTGCAGAGCAGGAGGGCGTGGATATACGTCTTTACAAGGTTATTTATCAGGCCATCGAAGACGTGGAAGCAGCCATGAAGGGAATGCTCGATCCTGTATACGAGGAAAAAGTCATCGGACATGCGGAGATACGTCAGATATTCAAGGCGTCAGGCGTAGGCAATATCGCCGGAAGCTATGTGCTTGACGGCGTATTCCAGAGAGACTGCAAAGTAAGGATCACAAGAGAAGGCAATCTTATTTTTGAGGGCGATCTCGCGTCCCTTAAGAGATTTAAAGACGACGTCAAAGAAGTTAAGGCCGGATTTGAGTGCGGTCTTGTATTTGAGGGATTCAATGATATTCAGGAACTCGATGTGGTAGAAGCTTATATCATGGTAGAAGTTCCAAGATAAGAGGACATAATGAGAAAAAACAGTGTTAAACATGAGCGTGTAAATCAGGCAGTACAAAAAGAACTGAGCAATATAATCAGAAATGAGATCAAAGATCCGAGAGTAGGGATCATGACCTCCGTGACGGCTGTTGACGTAGCTACTGACCTTAAAACATGCAAGGTATATATAAGCGTTTTAGGAGATGAAAACGCGAAAGAGGAGACGATGAAGGCTCTTGATAAAGCTGAAGGCTTTATCAGGAAATCCCTCGCGTCAAATCTCAACATGAGAAATACTCCGAAGCTTACCTTTATCGCCGATAATTCTATCGAGTACGGCGTAAAAATGTCGGCCATGATTAACGAAGTCATGGAAAAAGACGCGGAAAAAGAATCCAAGTTAGGTGAAGAGGATGAATAAAATCGGATATTATCTTGAAGGCAAAAAGAAGATAGCGATTGCGGGACATGTGACTCCTGACGGCGACTGTATCGGTTCATGCATGGGACTTTGGATTTATCTGAAAGATAATTATCCTGAAATTGAAGCTGATGTCTATATGCAAAAAGTCTCTCCGATATATGATTTTATATATGGAATAGATAAAATACGCGATTACTGCAGCGCGGGAGACGGAAAAAAATACGACCTTATGATAGCTCTTGACATTTCAAGCTATGACCGCATAGGAGTCGCGAGAACTATTTTCGATGAGGTTCCCGAAGTGTTCTGTATAGATCATCATAAAACAAATGAGGGAACTTATACATATTTTTACAATGACCCTGAAGCCAGCTCCACGTGCGAGGCTCTGTACAGACACCTGGAATATGACAAAATTTCAAAGCAGTGCGCCGAAGCGCTGTATATGGGTATCGCCCATGATACGGGAGTTTTCAGATATTCCTGCACATCGCCGGAAACCATGAGGGTCGCGGCTAATCTTATGGAAAAAGGAATCGACGTGGCAAGGATAGTCGATGAGACATTTTATCAGAAGACATACGCTCAGCAGAAAATGCAGGGATATGTTGTGGAAAACAGTTCCCTATATCTGGACGGAAAATTTATAGTGGGCAGAATTACGCGGGAAGACCGCAAGAGAATCGGGATCAAGACAAATGAGATCGAAGGCATAGTCAGTGTACTCAGAGATACGATAGGCGTTGAATTGTCGATGTTAATGCATGAGCTTGATACGGGAGAGATAAAGATAAGCATGCGGTCGAAAGCCATTGTCGATGTGAGCAAAATATGCATGAATTTTGGAGGAGGCGGACATGTAAGAGCTGCCGGCTGCAAAATATCGGAAAATATGGACGAGATCGTAGAAAAAATCATACCGCTTGTAAAAGAACAGCTTGAGGCCTGATCAATGAATGGAATCATAAATATTTATAAAGAGCCGGGTTTTACATCCTTTGATGTTGTGGCAAAGCTCAGGGGAATCCTGAAACAGAAAAGAATAGGTCATACAGGAACGCTTGACCCGGCGGCACAGGGAGTGTTGCCGGTCTGTATCGGAAAAGCGACTAAACTGTGCGAATTGCTGACAGATGGAAAAAAAACATATGAAGCAGTTCTGCTCCTCGGAGTATCGACTGATACGTTGGACATGGAAGGGCAGGTTTTAAAGACCTGTCCTGTTTTGTGTTCGGAAAAAGAAGTAAGAGAGATAATAATGTCTTTTCGAGGCGAACAGGAACAGATACCTCCGATGTATTCAGCACTTAAAGTAAATGGGAAAAAGATGTATGAACTTGCGCGGGAAGGAAAAGTCATAGAGAGAAAACCGAGAAAGGTTGTTTTTTATGATATAGAAATCCTGAATATCAACCTTCCGGAAGTGACGATAAGGGTTACATGCTCCAAGGGGACATATATCCGCTCGCTCTGCGATGATATAGGGAACAAGCTTGGATGCGGCGCGGCCATGAAAAAACTCACAAGAACGCAGTCAGGAGGCTTCAATATAAATGAAGCGCACAGGCTTTCTGAGGTGGAAGAATTTGTAAAAAACGGAAAAGCCGAAGAAATAATACTTCCTATGGACGAAGCGCTGAGCAAATATCCTGAAATAAAAACATCGCGTTACGCGGATAAAGCGGCGCGAAACGGAAATAAGATATCGGAAAATTTTTGTATTACAGAAGAAACGGATATTTCAGACGGATTGAAAGTACGTTTATACGATTCAGAGGATCATTTTATCGGAATATATGAGTACAGAAACAGAGAAAAACTTTTTAAGCCGGTAAAAATTCTCTTTGAATAAAACAATGAAAATGAGCAGGTGGGAATTTTGCAGTATTATAATAAACTTGAAGATATAAGGCCGGACAGACCTACAGTTGTGACGCTGGGAAAGTTTGACGGTCTTCACCGGGGACATCAAAAGCTTCTGCATGTTGTGGAAGAATTCGCGAAAAATAAAAACCTGAAAACAGCACTGTTTACTTTTGATGTATCGCCCCAGGCAAAACTCGGAAAAAAAGATAACAGCGTTCTTGTAACAAATTCCGAAAAAAAAGAACTGATTGAGAAATTCGGATTTGACTATATGATCGAGTGTCCGTTTACGGAAGAAGTCAGAAATATGACCGCCGATGATTTTGTGCGCGATATTCTTATGGACAAGCTTATGGCAAAAGCGATCGTAATAGGTGAGGATTTCAGATTTGGAAAAGAACGTCAGGGTTCCGCCAAATTTTTAAAAGACAACGCGACCGAGTACGGGCTTAATGTCCGTGTGATCGAAAAAGAAAAAGACGTCGAAAACGGCAGAGAAATAAGCAGCACATATATTAAAGAAGAACTGATTAAAGGAAATATCAAGAAAGTAAGTGAACTGCTCGGATACGACTATTTTATATCAGGTGAAATCGTAAAAGGGATGAGCATGGGAAGAGGGTTCGGTTTTCCGACGATAAATATAGTTCCGGAACCTGAAAAAATACTTCCTCCTTTCGGAGTTTATGTGTCAGTCACGGAATTTGACGGGAAATTGTTTCGAAGCATCACCAATATAGGAACAAAGCCTACTGTAAGCGGAAAGGAGATAGGAGTGGAGACTTTTATTCTCGATTTTGAAGGTGATCTCTACGGAAAGAAGGCTGTTGTTATGCTCAAAGACTTCATGAGACCGGAGAAAAAATTTTCGTCGATTGAGGAACTTACGGTGCAGGTTCACAGCGATATAGAAGACAGGAGGAAAATGAAATGAGAGCAAGCGGAATTCTGCTTCCGGTATTTTCGCTTCCGGGTAAATACGGAATAGGCGATTTATCAAAGGAAGCTTATGATTTTGTCGACTGGCTGAAAAAAGCGGGGCAAACATACTGGCAGATACTGCCTCTCGGAGCTACAGGCGCGTCAGGTTCGCCGTATCAGTCATATTCGACATTCGCCGGAGATCCGAATCTGATCTCGCTTGAGGCGCTCTGTGAAGAGGGACTTTTAAATTCAAGCGAGCTTAAAGCGTATGAAATGCCGGCGAATAATGAATATATTGATTATAAAAATCTGACTGTCCGAAAACTCTCGGCGCTTCGTCTGGCTTTTTCAAGATTTAAGCCTGATGAGGAGTTTGAAAAGTACTGCGAAGAAAACGCCGGATGGCTCGATGATTATACGCTGTTTAAAACAATTAAGGACAGCGCCGGCGAACTGCCTTGGTATGAATGGGACAGACCGCTGAAATTCAGACATAAAGCAGCACTGGCCAAAATAAAAAAAGAGCGTCAGCAGGATATTCTGTTTTATGAATTTGTTGAATATACATTCAGCAAACAGTGGAAAAAATTAAAAGAATACGCGAATGAAAACGGAATAAAGATCATAGGCGATCTGCCGATTTATGTGGCAATGGACAGCGCCGACGCGTGGAGTTCGCCGAAACTTTTTAAATACGATAAGAATCTTGAGCCTAAAGTCGTGGCGGGATGTCCTCCGGATTGTTTCACGGCTGACGGCCAGCTCTGGGGAAATCCCATATATGACTGGAAGTATCATGAGAAGACGGATTTTGAGTGGTGGATGAAGAGGGTTAAACACTGCTTTGAAATCTACGATATGCTCAGAATCGATCATTTCAGGGGATTCGCGTCTTATTATGAAGTGGAAAATGGCGCGCCGAACGCGATAGACGGCAAGTGGGTAAAAGGACCGGGAATAAAGATATTTGATAAGATGAAAGAAGAGTTCGGCAACGTTCCGGTCATAGCCGAGGATCTGGGATATTTGACTGAGGACGTATTTGAACTTCTTGACGAGACGGGTTATCCGGGAATGAAGATTCTTGAGTTCGCCTTTGACTCAAGCCATGACAGTCTGTATCTTCCTCACAAATATATCAGAAACTGCGTTGTGTATACGGGAACGCATGATAACGATACAGTTGTAGGATGGCTTGAAAGCCTTGGCTGGGAAGAGAGAAAATTTGTCTGCGATTATGTAGGGCATTACAATATCAGAAATGAGGATCTTGCCTTTGAGATAGTCCGCCTCGCGATGGGAAGCATAGCGGATCTTTGCGTCATACCGATGCAGGATTATTTAAGCCTTGGAAGATGGGCAAGAATGAATACTCCGGGCACAGTTAAAAACAATTGGAGATGGCGTGTTGGCAGGGAAGCGATGACAGAAGATCTCGCGGCAAAGATCGAATGGCTGACTGATCTTTTCGGCAGAAAGATCAGAAAAGATAACGCGGAGGAAAAACCGCAAGAAAACGATGATGTTTCAACTGATTAACTTTATTTGTAATTGATTTTGCCTTTAAATGAGTATAGAATGATACTTGGTAAATGTTGGAGCTGAAACTCCAAAAATATATGCGAAGTGCAGAAAGGTAGAAAAAAATGAAAGAAATTTTAATCGCACCACAGATTGATCATTTTGAAACATTCAAAGAGTTCGCCGATGAATTTAAACTCAGCGAAAAAGACCTTATTCTTACAAATGAGTACATCTACAATCCTGTAATGTCAAACGCTGGCGTAAAATGCAAAACTATCTTCCAGGAGAAATTCGGAGGCGGCGAGCCTTCTGATATCATGGTAGACGCTATCCTTGCAGAGATGAACAAATATGACTGCGAGAGAATTATAGCTGTCGGCGGCGGTACTATTATCGATATCGCTAAGATCATGTGTCTTGAGGACGCTACAGATACAGACGCTCTTTACGACAGAAAAGAGCTTGTTAAAGCTAAAAAGCTTATCATCATCCCTACAACATGCGGAACAGGTTCAGAAGTAACAAATATCGCTGTTGTTAACCGTACAAGAAAAGGAACAAAGATGGGTCTTACATCACCTAACATGTACGCTGACCACGCTGTTCTTATTCCTGAGTTCCTCAAGAGCCTTCCTTATCCTGTATTCGCTACATCATCTATCGACGCTCTTATCCATGCCGTTGAGTCTTACCTTGGACCGTTCTCAACAGAGACAACAGAGCTTTTTGCTGTAGCGGCTATCAAAGATATCGTAGGAGGATACTGCAGAGTAGCCCTTAACGGACAGGATGCATGGAAAGCAGACGCGGGAAGATATCTTAAAGCTTCTAACTACGCGGGTATCGCGTTCGGCAATAACGGATGCGGCGCTGTTCACGCAATGAGCTATGCCCTTGGCGGAAAATATCATGTAGCTCACGGCGAGTCAAACTATCAGTTCTTCACAGATGTTCTTAAAACATATCTTAAGAAAAAACCTGAAGGAAAGATCCAGGACATCATGAAACTCGTAACTGATACATGCGCGGCTAACGGATTCAAGGCAGAAGGAAACGGAATCGAAGTTCTTGAAGCTCTTCTTTCAGCTGTTCTCCGCAAGAAAAAAATGAGCGAGTTCGGAGCTACACAGGAGGATATCCGTCCGTTCGCTGAAAGCACAATCGCAAATCAGCAGAGACTTCTTAGAAACAACTACGTAGAGCTTACGGTTGACGATATAGAAGCTATCTATCAGGCAAGACTTTAATCTTAGTTGACCAAACTGATAAAATTGATTAAATAATTAATTAAAGTGATCAATTATTTAAATTGGCCAATTAGTTAAACTGGTAAATTAATTAAACTTATTATACTGATCAATTAATTAAACTTATTAAACTTATTAATTTTATTAAACTTATTAAACTGATTAATTAATTGACAAACTGTATATTAGACAGGGTGCCGCATCGCGGCACCCTTATTTTGTGTCTGAGAGATTACGAATCTGAAATATTACGAATCAAAAACTAAAAATATAAATTTGATACGTAGTAAATTGAGAAAGACTACGAATCAAAAACGAAGAACATGGTCAAGTCCATATTTGTGTGTAAATTACCTTTAGGTCTATGATGACCATTTAGGCTGCCAGTAATGCTTTCTGTTCCTCTGCA
>CASEDW010000219.1 GCA_949286775.1 uncultured Eubacteriales bacterium
GATGTTTACATACGATTTTGTGTCTATGAGGACCGCAAAAACATGAGGATGTAATCATTTTTCATAGAAAAATGTATGGAATCCGAATGTTTTCAGTGATTTTGAGAGTGCGAAGCACGTAAAAATCACGGCTGACTCATAGAAAGTCTTATTTGTCGGGTAACTCTTGATATGCAAAAGTATATCATATAATATTCCTCATTTTCACCATAATTATTTTTTATTTTTAATTTTCAACAGTCTTGACTGATCCGATATTTAGTGATATTTTTAAAACAGAACATTTGTTCTGTTTTATCCATTTGTCCATATTCTTAAGTTTAGCAGGAGGATATTATGATATATAAAGATCCGCACAGATATGACGATATACTATATGAGCAGCATCATGTGTCATACACACATCCGCGCATGTCCCTTTACAAAAGAGCCGCGCAGTTTGCTTCATTTAAAGCGCTCACAGGATTTGACTTAAGCATCGAGGAAACTTCATGCAAGGCTCATATCAGAGCAGAAAACGATATGGAGAGGGAAATTTTTTATGACTGAAAAAACATATATGGCAATAGATCTTAAATCATTTTACGCCTCCGTGGAATGCGTCGAGCGCGGTCTTGATCCTTTAACCGCGAATCTTGTCGTCGCAGATTCTTCCAGGACGGAAAAAACCATCTGCCTCGCTGTTTCTCCATCGTTAAAGGCTTACGGCATACCCGGCAGAGCACGCCTTTTTGAAGTCATCCAAAAAGTAAAGGAAATTAACGCTAAGCGTCTGTTACAGGCGCCCCAAAATACCTTTACTTCAGAATCATCTGACTCAACTGTTCTGGCAATGAATCCTTCAGCGAAGCTTGCCTTTATCACCGCCCCTCCCAGGATGCGAAAATATATCGAATACAGCAGCCGTATATATGATATCTACCTAAAATACATTTCATCCGACGATATACACGTCTATTCCATAGACGAAGTTTTCATCGATGTTACAGATTATCTGACCTATTACAAGACCTCGGCCCGCGAATTAGCCATGGACATTATAAACGAGATTCTAAAACAGACCGGCATAACAGCGACATGCGGCATAGGCACAAATCTCTATCTTTGCAAAATAGCTATGGATATAGTCGCGAAACACATTCCTCCCGACAAAAACGGAGTGAGAATAGCAGAGCTTGACGAACATAAATATAGAAAACTGCTCTGGACCCATGAACCGATCACTGATTTCTGGCGAGTCGGAAGGGGGATTGCCAAAAGACTTGCAAAATATCAGATATATACGATGGGCGATATCGCCAGATGCAGTATCGGAAAGAAAACCGATTTTTACAATGAAGATCTCCTTTACAGGATTTTAGGGGTGAACGCCGAGCTGTTAATAGATCACGCCTGGGGATGGGAGCCTGCGACTATCGAATCCATCAAAAGCTATATACCTGAATCCAATTCAATAAGCAGCGGACAGGTTCTCTTTGAGCCGTATACATATGAAAAAGCCCTGATCGTACTTCGCGAAATGCTTGAACTTCTGTCGCTTGATCTTGTGAGCAAACATCTCACAACCGACAGGATAGTTCTATATATAGGATACGATATTTCAAATCTCACAGACAAAAATATTGCCGCTGATTATCACGGCAGCGTTATAACAGATCACTATGGGCGCAGGATTCCAAAACCTGTGAACGGTTCCGTAAATCTCGGCTCTTATACATCGAGCGCGAAAATCATTATTAATAATTCTCTCAGGATGTTCGATGAGATCATAGACCGCCGCCTTTTTATACGCAGAATAAATATATCCGCCGAAAACATTCTGCCCGAACGCCTGGCCGAAGAAAAAAAGACTTACAGACAACTCTCCATTTTTGACACAATCGAAACTGATACAAAAGAAAAAATTCTTCAGGAAACCATGCTGAAAATACAGCAAAAATACGGAAAAAACTCGATTCTTAAAGCAGCGAGCCTGCAGGAAGGCGCGACAACCATGCTCCGTAACGAACAAATAGGAGGTCACCATTCCTGATGATCTCCTATTTTTATGATGGTTTATTTAAACATTTTACAATATAGCAAAAAATGCTGCTA
>CASEDW010000220.1 GCA_949286775.1 uncultured Eubacteriales bacterium
AATTCAATGAATTATGACACGGACGGAAATATTCTTGTTTCCTGCCGGCATTTGGATGCAATTCTCAAAATCAGTACAGAAGACGGCAATGTGTCGTATAATTTCTGTTTCCGTTTTGACGAAGGCACAAGGCGGCTATATTGCTCCAACAAATGTGAATAAAAATTATTTTCAATTCAAAAATCCTTCTGTACAATGACACCATCAGATGTACAGGAGGATTTTTTTGCAAAAGAAAAAACGCCGGGATTTGTTTCCCGACGCTTTTAAAATTCAATTGAATATTAGCCTAACTGAGCCGCAACTTCAGCAGCAAAGTCCTCGTTCTTTTTCTCCATACCTTCGCCTACTTCGAAACGAACGATCTTTGTGATAACAAGATCTTTGTTTACAGAAGCGAGATATGCTTTAACAGTCTGTTTTCCGTCTTCAGCTTTAACATAAGCCTGCTCAAGAAGAGTGATCTCTTTAAGCTGTTTTGATACACGTCCTTCTACAAGACCTGCGAAAATCTTGTTAGCTGCAATGTTCTCTTTGTCAGCCATAGCAAGCTCTGCAAGAGTTGCTTTAGCTGCGTCAGAAAGGAAGTTGAAGAGATATTTATTTGATTTGTTCTCTTCATATGCAGCAGCATCCTCAGCGCTGAATTTACCGTCAAGAGCTTTAGCGAAAAGCTCGTTCTGAATTGGTTTTGGAAGAGATGCAGGATCATTGAGAGCGCTGTCAACTGTGATCTCTTTGAGTTTTGCAAGAGCGTCAGCAGAAATCTCTTCTCTTGAGATATACTGCGGATTCATAGCAGCAACCTGCATTGCTACATTCTTAAGTGCTTCTTTAGCAGCGTCGTCTGAAGCGCCTTTAGCAGCAACAAGAACACCGATCTTTCCGCCGCCATGGATATAAGAAGCTACGCAATCTCCTTCTACTTTAGCGAATCTTCTGAATGAAAGTTTCTCGCCGATTTTAAGTGTCTTGTCAGCGATATCGTCTGTAAGTCCGGCGTCGAGAAGACTCTGAACATCCTCTCCGTTCATGCCGCCCTCTTTGCCTGAAGCAAGGGCTACGTCAGCAACATGCTGTACAAACTCCTGGAATACTTCGTTTTTAGCAACGAAGTCTGTCTCTGAGTTTACTTCAACAACTACCGCTTTATTGCCTTCAGACGCAACACGGCAGATACCTTCAGCAGCGATTCTTGCAGCTTTTTTAGCCATCTTTGCAGCTCCGCTCTTTCTTAAGATCTCAACAGCTGCTTCTATATTTCCGTCTGTCTCTGTGAGGGCTTTTTTGCAGTCCATCATACCAGCGCCAGTCATTTCTCTTAATTCTTTAACCATTGAAGCTGTGATTGCCATGATTATATCCTCCGATAATATATAAAATAATGTCTTATGCTTCCTCTTCTTCTACAAACTCTTCTCCGGCAGCGATGTCTTCAACAACCTCTCCCTGTTTAGCTTCGATAACAGCGTCAGCCATCTTTGAAGCGATGAGTTTTACGGCGCGGATAGCGTCGTCATTTCCCGGAATTACATAGTCAAGATCTTCAGGATCGCAGTTTGTATCGCAGATACCTACAAGAGGAATTCCAAGTGTGTGAGCTTCCTGTACGCAGATTTTCTCTTTCTTTGGATCTACAACAAAGATCATGTCAGGAATTTTCTTCATCTCTTTGATTCCGCCAAGGTTTTTCTGAAGTTTGTTAAGTTCTTTGCGAAGCTCGATTACTTCTTTTTTAGGAAGAACGTCAAATGTTCCGTCTTCTTCCATAGCCTCGATCTCTTTAAGACGGTTGATACGAGTCTGAACTGTCTTGAAGTTTGTAAGCATACCTCCAAGCCATCTTTCATTTACATAGTACATTCCGCAGCGCTCCGCCTCAGCTGAGATAGCGTCCTGAGCCTGTTTCTTTGTACCAACGAAAAGGATAGAACCGCCTTCCGCTACTACATCTGCAACTGCTTTGTATGCGTCGTCTACCATGCCTACTGTCTTCTGAAGGTCGATGATGTAGATTCCGTTTCTTTCTGTGTAGATGTATGGAGCCATCTTAGGATTCCATCTTCTTGTCTGATGTCCGAAATGAACACCTGCTTCGAGTAACTGTTTCATTGAAATTACGCTCATTTTAATTCTCCTTTAATATTGGTTTTTCTTCCGCATACTTCCACTTCAGGCAACTTGCGAGCACAAGCACCCGCCTGCAATCCGTATACGTGATTTTTACAGCTCGAATATTGTACCATGGCAAAGATGTATATTCAAGCATATTTTACTTATTTTTCAGCTGTTTGGGTCTGTTTTTTCCCGGTTTTATCGCTTTTTAAGCCCTTTTCATCTGTTTAATCTTTTTCAATTTCTTTTTTTATCCGGGCTATGCTCTTTCCGGATGCCTTTGAGGCGTTTGCCAGATCGTCAAACTCGAATTTGCTCTTTGTTACTCCGTATCCTTTACAGTCCTTTCTTCTGATGGTTCCATAGGGCGTCTCGCATGAAACCGTCTTTCTCTCAAGGACATATCTGTTCATTTTCTGTTCTCTTATCCCGATAGTCGAAGTATGTTTAAATATGACTTTTACTATTTCTTCTTTTGCGCCGTCTTTGCAAAGAACCGTAAGCAGAACTCCCGGACGGTTTTTCTTTGTATATGCAGGAACGGTAAAGACTTCCGCCGCTCCCGCTTCGTATAATCTATCTATAGCGTATCCGATCTCTTCAGCCGTCATGTCGTCAAGGTTGCAGGAAAGTTCGTTTATGGAATCAGTCGAATCGTCAGTGTATCCCAAAATAGCTCTTACGCAGTTGGCCTGTTCAAAATCTTTTTTCCCCATTCCGTATCCGATTGCCTCAGTTTTCATCACAGGCACAGGACCGAATTCATCGGCGAAATGTTTAAGTATGGCCGCTCCCGTCGGTGTACACAGTTCTCCCTTTACATCTGTTGAATATATAGGAACGCCTTTTAAAATAAGAGCCGTCGCTGGGGCAGGAACAGGCAGCACGCCGTGGGAACATTTGACGTTTCCGCTTCCGACGTGTATAGGCGAAACTATTATCCTGTCAGGATTGATCTCGTTTATGAGCATACAAGCGGCCGTAATATCCGCCACCGCGTCCATAGTTCCGACTTCATGAAAATGAATATGCTCCATATCTTTTCCGTGTACCTGACATTCGGCCTGAGCGACATTGTTAAATACCGCCATTACATCCTGTTTCACTTTTTCGGGTATATTGAGGTGTCCTTCAACTATATGACGTATTTCTCTTATGCCGTTGTGATGATGATGTCCGTGCCCATGGTCGTGGTCGTGGTGGTCGTCGTGATGATGATCATGGCTGTGATCATGCGTATGGACGCAATCATTATGATCATGATGATGTTCATGAGAGTGCTTATGCTCTTCTCCTTCCTCCGCACCGTCGACGTATACATGAAAATGCGTGCCTTTAATTCCGCATTTAACGCTGTCTTCCGCCGTCATTTTAACATTTGGAATTCCAACCGAATTAAGTTTATCTAAAAACGCATCTCTGTCGTCTACAAGCTCAAGCAAAGCCGCCGAGAGCATATCTCCCGCCGCTCCCATATTGCACTGAATATAAAGTGTCTTCATCCTCTATTATCCTCCCTCATTCCTTTGGATCGAGTATATCTCTCATGCTGTCGCCCAAAAGATTAAATACTATTACAGTTATAAAGATAGCCAATCCCGCAAATATCATTACCCACGGCGCCGTCTGAAGATATGACTTTCCCTCATACAGCATATAACCCCACTCGGGAGCCGGAGGCTGTGTCGAAAGTCCCAAAAAAGACAGGCCTGCCAAGGTAAGCATCATTCCGCCGATATCCACTGTCGCCATTATAATTATCTGCGGAAGGATATTCGGTATCATGTATTTATAAATAATCTTAAATGTTCCCGCGCCGCCAAACCTTGCCTCAGTAATATAATCTTTGGAGCGCATCTGCGAAACGAGTCCTCTCGTAACTCTCGCGTATTTTGTCCACCATATTACGGACAGCGCCAGAATAGTATTTAAAAGACCGGGGCCTAATACTCCCACCACAGCTATTGCGAACACGCTGTCGGGAAAAGCCAGCAGCACGTCTGTCACTCTCATGATAAAAGTATCTATGATTCCACCGAAATATCCTGACAGAGCTCCGAGGATCATTCCGAGGATTGATATAATCGCGATGCATAAAAACGTCAGAGCGAAAGAATTGCCCGCTCCGCACAGTATCCTCGAAAATACGTCTCTTCCAAGATTATCAGTTCCGCAGATGTGTCCTGCTCCGGGAGCCGAAAGCGCAGAGGCAAAATCAGTCTCCAAAG
>CASEDW010000221.1 GCA_949286775.1 uncultured Eubacteriales bacterium
GAATGGTCAACGCCTTATTTTTCCGAAGCATATGCAGCGGAGGCGTTTGATAACAGAATGGTTCCCGTTGCGCTTGTTTACAGAAGAGAAAACGGCGATCTGTATGAAAAAATCGCTGAGATTATAAAAGACAGCATAGAAAAATAAAAGTGAAATGAAAACGCGTCCTAGTACTTTTGGTAATAGGGTGCGCTTTTTTTAAGAATTGGACTGATTGAGAATTATAAACGATAATATAGTTAACTTAATAATCGTAAGATAAAAAACAGGAGGGAAAAATGAAAAAGAGATTAATTGCGTTAGTATCGGCAGGTATTCTTGCGACAGGCATGTTCGCAGGGTGCGGAGCAAAAGAAGATACGCCAGCAGAACAGTCGTCAGCAAAAGCTGAATCAACTGAGACGGCTGATGCATCAAATGAAGAAGCGAAAGCTGAATCAGAAGCTCCGGCAGATGAATCTGACGGATCAGAAGAAAGCGGTTCAAGAGGTGAAGGTAAGAAGGTTACGGCGCTTTTCTTTAGTCTTGAAGGTGAGTTCTTTAACGTTTTTAATTCAAATCTTGAAGCAGGTCTTACAGAACTCGGTTATGAGTACGAAAGCCAGTCAAGTAATTCGGATCCGGTAACAATGATCGAACAGATTGAAAACGCGACTGCAAAAGGTTCAGATCTTATATGGGTTTGGGCGACAAATGGCGCTGAAGTTGCGGACGCATGCAGAAAAGCACGCGAAAACGGAACTTTGATATATGCGTTTGTTTCGGATCCGGGCGAAGACGCCAGAGACATGTTTAGAGGAACAGATGAAGATTATAACGGTAAAGTTATGGCGGAACTTTGTATGGAATGGGCTGACAGAGATATGCCTGACGCAGGAGAAGGAGAAATACGCACATTGCTTATCAGATCAGATGATCTTTCATCGACAAAAGAGCGAGGCGACGCGGCTAAAAAATATCTTCTCGAAGATCCTCGATTTACGATTGTTGAAGAAATTGACTGTGAACAGTCCGTTGTAGCTGCACAGGAGACTACTGAAAATATGTTCGCGAAATATGGTGATAATATCGACTGTATTCTTTCGCTTGCACCGGGACTTGGAGTTCTCGCATATCTTGATTCAGAAGCGTGTATCGCGGCAGATCCTGTAAGCAAGGGAGTTATTTCTTCAGAAGTAAACGAGGAACTTGCAGATTATATGAAAAGAGGACTTTATGACGGAACAGCTGTAAACGGCGGAAATCCTGTAGAAAATGCTGCAACTCAGGTAAAAGAAATGGATCAGCTTATTCATGGCGAGATCGAAGGTGGATTTTCAGGCGTTGATATTGCGAAAGTTACTGTTGATAATCTTGCAGAATTCGGGTATTGATTTATTATGATGCGCACAAAATTTGAAACACCAAAAGAATACGCGGATAAATTTATCAAAGCAGCAGTTGAAACGGATTGTGTCAGCGGCCCGAGACCGGAACATTTTAAAGAAGTAATGGAAAAGAATATAGGAGCCGCTTCAGAGTTCAGCCCTATCCCGCCGCTTGGAGACGGACTTGAAAGGAAGAATCCGTTGATCGTCGCTCTCGGTGACAGCATCACTGCGGGACATTTTGAAATGACGCTTCCTTTTGAAGAGATTGACAGAAGGATTGCGGCAGGCACTTTTAAGATTGAGGACTGCAAAGAAGTCACGGATGTTCTGGCGTCGTATCCCGAGCAATTCAGAAGAATGCTGATCGATAAATACGAGCTTACGTCAGTATCGGTTATCAATTCCGGAATCGCGGGAGATACTGTTTTAGGAATGGAAAGACGTCTTGACAGGGATGTGATATGTCACAGACCGCATCTGGTGATCATAAATGCGGTAATGAACTGGTATGATAATTGCGGTGATTTATCCGAATATGAACGCTCCTTGAGAGCTGTTGTGTATCGCGTTAAACATGAGACAGAGGCGGATATTATTCTGATGACGCCCAATATGGCTCTGCCAATGCCGCTTGCAAGTAAAAGTGTAACGCTCGAGGAAAGAGTCGGAGTTGTGAGAAAAATAGCAAAAGAACAGGATGTATGTCTTGTGGATGTTTACAAGATTTGGGAAGCATACCACAAAGACGGAAATCCTTTAGAACCGCTTTTAGCTAATGCGTCTGTTCATCCTTCGGTTACGGGACATGAAGGCTACGCGATAGAATTGATGAAAGCGATGCAGTAGGCAATAAATACAATAGACGATACTTAATATTTTCTTTATTAAAAGACCCTTTCGGTATTCGTGTGATACTGAAAGGGTCTTTGCGTGAGCGGTATATTTTGCAAAGCTATATAGTAATGCTTCTTAATGAAAATCAATCAATAACTTTCGAATTGATCTCTTCAAATAATTCTGCAATAAGGGCCTTTGTCTCGTCTAAAATGCTGTCTGTGCTGACAAGCTTCTTAACGCGTTTATCTCTTGTGGAAAGTTCAACTTCGCCGGCTTCGAGGTTCTTTGGTCCTACAGTTATGCGGACAGGAACTCCGAGAAGATCTGCGTCAGCGAACATTGCGCCGGCGCGTACTTTTCTGTCGTCATAAATTACTTCCACGCCTTCTTTCTGAAGATCAGAGTAGAGCTTGTCGGCGAATTCTTTGCATTCCGGTTTGTCAACGCGCATGCAGCAAAGATGAACCTGCCAAGGCGCGATAGAAATAGGCCAGATAGGGCCGTATTCATCATGCTTAGCTTCACATACAGATGCTGCAAGACGTCCGACGCCTATTCCGTAGCAGCCCATGATCGGAGTCTTTACTGAGCCGTCTTCATCTGTATAAGTCATTCCCATCGATTTGGAATATTTTGTTCCGAGCTGGAAGATATTTCCTACTTCGATACCGCGGCTTATCTTGATTGCCTTTTTGCCGCAGCATGGGCAGATGCCACCCGTTTGGATCTTTGATACGTCAACATATTTAACATCGCCGATATCACGTTTGATGTTAAGTCCTACATAGTGATAATTTTCTTCGTTAGCTCCGCAGCAAAGGCTTTCGATGCCCTCAAGGGATCTGTCGTATATAATAGTGCATTTCGCGTTCTGGTTATAAGGACCGCAGAAGCCTGCTACAAGGCCGCAATCTTCTGTTACAACTGCCGGATGAACTTTCTCGCCTAACAGGTTTGTAAGTTTAGTCTCGTTGACTTCGTAATCGCCTCTTAGAAATACGACAACGTATTCGTCGTCGGCGTTTTTCTGGTACATAACGGCTTTGCAGGATTCCTCCACGCGGCTGTTTAAGAAAGTGCAAACCTCTTCGATAGTCTTGCAATGAGGCGTATATACCTTTTCAAGGTCGCGCATCGGTGAGCATCCTGAGTTGTCGACAGTTGTATCGGCAGCTTCCATATTTGCGCTGAAACCGCATTCTTCGCATGTGACGATAGAATCTTCGCCTGCGTCCACCAGGAGCATGTATTCGTGGGAAACGCTTCCGCCGATCATGCCTGAGTCGGATTTGACTGAGATTACTTCAGGAATACCGGCTCTCTGGAAGATACGGAAGTAAGCTTTTGCCATAACTTCATAATATTTTTCAAGATCTTCCTGGGATGTATGGAATGAATAAGCGTCCTTCATAGTAAACTCGCGGACACGGATAAGGCCGGCGCGGGGTCTTGCCTCGTCTCGGAATTTTGTCTGGATCTGATAGATCGCGAACGGATATTTAGCGTATGTCTGACCGTATTCACGGACAAGCTGAACGGCAGCTTCCTCGTGTGTCATGCCCAGAACCATAGGCGAATCGTTTCTGTCTTTAAAACGAAGGAGCTCTTCTCCTACGCTTTCATAACGTCCTGATTCTTCCCAGAGAGAAGCCGGGAGAGTAACAGGGAATAATACTTCCTGGCAGTCGCTGGCGTCCATTTCCTCGCGGATAATGTTTTCTATTTTGGCTGTGATTCTTTTCATCGGCGGGTACAGAGAATAAATGCCGTTTGCCACATATTTGATATAACCGCCGCGCACTGAAAACGCGTGGCTGTCGATGACACAGTCTGA
>CASEDW010000222.1 GCA_949286775.1 uncultured Eubacteriales bacterium
CTCGTGAGGATAACTGTTTCCAAGTCTTCTTGCAAGTCCTACGAGATCCATCAGCTCATCAACACGTTTATTTACTTCTTCTTTTGATTTAAACATTTTTGCCGTGATGATAGGTTCTGATATCAAAGTTCTGATATTCATACGCGGATCAAGAGATGCATAGGGATCCTGGAAAATCATCTGAATCCTGCTTCTGTATGGCGCAAACTCTTTCTTTTTTAGTGACGCTATATCAACTCCGTCAAAAATAATCTGTCCCGATGTCGGCTCATGAAGCTTCATGATGCATTTGCCAAGGGTGGATTTTCCGCATCCCGACTCTCCTACTACGCCAAGAGTAGTGCCTTTTTCAATATTGATGCTTACGCCGTCAACAGCATGAAGCGTTCCGGCAGGCGTAGCAAAATATTTTTTCAAATCTTTTATTTCCATTAATGACATTTCATTGTTCCCCCTTATTTACACTGAAAGCAATGAACAAAATGACCGGGTTCGATCTCTACCAGTTTCGGATCGCCCTGTTTGCAGGCATCGCATCTCTTATCACAGCGATCATAAAAACTGCAGTACGGAGGAAGATCCATCGGATCGGCCACAAGGCCTGAAACCGGCGATAATCTTCTGACATCTTTGTCAAGACTCGGAATCGCTCCCATAAGACCCAATGTATACGGATGTTTCGGATTATCAAAAATATGTTCCAAAGTACCGTATTCCACAATTTCTCCGGCATATACGATTGCACACTTATCACATGTCTCGGCTACGATACCGAGGTCATGAGTGATCATAATCATTGCCATGTCTTTTTTCTGCTGAAGATCTTTCATCATCTTGAGCACCTGTGCCTGAATTGTTACGTCAAGCGCAGTTGTAGGCTCATCGGCAATCAAAACATCCGGTTCACAGGCCAGTGCGATAGCTATTATGATACGCTGTTTCATACCGCCGGAAAACTGATGCGGATACTCTTTATAACGCTCCGGAAGAATTCCTACTACTTCCATCATTTCGCAGGCTTTCTCAACAGCTTCTTTCTTTGAACATTTGGTATGCAGCTGAATAACTTCCGCAATCTGATCTCCGACGTATCTTGTCGGATTGAGCGCAGTCATCGGATCCTGAAAGATCATACTGATATTATTTCCTCGCATCTTCTGCATCTTTTTTGCGGAAATCATTTCAGGCTTTCCTTCCTTGCCGGGATATAATATTTTCTCGCCGCAGATTTCAATTTCACCTTCAATAATATTTGTAGGCGGGAACGGCAGCAGGTTCATCATGGAAAGCGCGATAGTCGTCTTTCCCGCGCCTGTCTCTCCAACAAGTCCGAGCACCTCGCCTTTTTTTATATCAAAGCTGACACCATTGACAGCTTCTACAATTCCTTCTTCTGTTTCATAATGTACTACCAGATCCTTTACGGATACTACGGTATTGTTCTCCTGATTCATAGCGCCTCCTTATTATTTCAGTCTCGGATCAAACGCATCTCGAAGTCCGTCACCTAACATGTTAAATGCAAGAATCGTCAGCAGGATCATACATGCCGGGAAAATAACCATGTGCGGATATGCCGTGAAAAATCCTTTTCCTTCACTTAATATAAGTCCCCACTCAGGTGTAGGAGGATTAAGGCCTACTCCCAAATAACTTAACGATGCCATCATATTGATAGAGAATCCCATAAGACCAACGACAAAAATGACCATTACTCCGACTGCATTCGGAATCATATGCTTAAAGATCATTTTCCACTGTCCGACGCCGATTGCTCTTGACGATTCTACATAATCAGCATTTTTAACATTTAAGATAGCCTCACGGCAGTTTCGCGATACCGTCGGCAGCGTTGATATGGATATAGCCGCAACCATCTGCGGAACTCCGTTTCCGAGAGCCGCAGTTATCGAAATAGCCATCAGTATCTGCGGAATAGCCTGAAAAACATCCATGATTCTCATGATAACCTCGTCTACCATACCGCCGAAATATCCGGCGATGATTCCGAGCATGCCGCCTGTCAGGAAAGAGCATATTACACAGATAAGCCCGAGCAAAAGAGAATATCTTGCTCCGTAAATAATTCTGCTCAAAATATCACGTCCGTAGTTATCTGTTCCGAAGAGATGTTCCGCACTCGGAAGTGAATACGCCGCCGCATAATCCTGATGCTGATAATCAAAAGGCGCGAGGGCATTTGCGAATATTGCCACTACTACAAGCGCAAGGATGATGCAAAGACCTATGATAGCAGTTTTATTTCTTGTAAAACGTCTCCAAGCGTCTTTCCCCGGAGAATATACTTTTATAACTTTTCCGCCATTTTTCTTCTTAAATTTTTCTATGGCAGGTGTTGAACGTTTTGACATATTATCTTACCCCCTTACGCCGCCTTCTGCATTCTCTGTTTAATCTTAATTTTGCGGCTGTTTTTTAATACAGAATCTCTCAGACGAGGATTGATATAAACGAAACTGATATCAACAAGAATATTTATAATAGTAAAGACGATTGCCAAAAATAACACGCCGCCCTGAATAGCCGGGAAATTTCTTGCTGTAATAGCATCGCCTATGTATTTTCCTATTCCCGGAAGGCCGAATACTGTTTCAACTATAAGCGCTCCTCCGAGCTGATTTCCTATCTGGACTCCGATATTGGACGCAATCGGAATAAAAGCGTTTCGAAGCGCATGCTTCGTAATGATCTTATTTTCTGTCTGTCCTTTTGCTCTTGCTGTACGGATATAATCCTGACGTATTACCTCAAGGAAACTTGATCTTGTGATACGGGTGTAGTTAGAAAGTGATGCAAGCGCAATACATATCATAGGAAGAATAAAGCTCGTCCATCCCTGCAGGCCTACAGCCGGCACCAAGTGCAGCTGTACCGAGAAAATAGAAATCAATACAAGCGCCAGTACAAATCCGGGACACGCCGCAAAAAACATTGATCCTACAAGCGTCACACTGTCAACCCACGAATATTGGTGCAAGGCCGAATAAACTCCCAGCGATACACCCAAGATAACTCCGATTACAACTCCTCCGAAACATACGATCAATGTATATGGGAATCTCTGAAGTATTTCATCAAGTACATTCTGATGTGTGGTATATGACTCGCCGAAATCGCCTCTTAAGACATCTCCAACATAATTTACAAACTGTACAGGCAAAGGATCGTTAAGTCCAAGCTCTTCTCTTTTGGCTTCACGCTCCTCTTCAGTAGCTGTTGTCGGTAAAATCTGATCGACCGGATCGCCGGGCGTAACTGCTCTGAGTGCGAAGATAATAATCATAACGCCAAGCATAATCGGAATCATCAGTAAGACTCTTCTTACTATAAATCTAATCATTTTCCGTTCTCCTTTGCTAAATTTTTCGTTAAAATTCTGATGCTATTATTTTACTTCTGTTTTTTGTCTTCTTCTTCTGATGTATTAAGTTGAATCCATGTTAAAATATGATTACAAAAAGTCCTAAAGAAAAAACCGGTAAAAAAACTGTAGTGTTTTTTTACCGGTTTTTTCTTACATTATATGATCTGATTTATTTTACACTGTTCTCAACATCATACATAATCTCCACTCCTTTAATTTCCAAAGGGTTTAAGACAAAATCCAGATTAAGCCGTCCATCAGTACAATTCGCATATGAATTTGTTACATCCGGCAGCGTATAAAATTCAAGCCATCTGCCGTCGTCATTTGCCGCATTGCCTCCTTTATGTATCCACGCATCAAGAATCGAACATCTCTCTTTATTAAAGGAAAACTGACGCACATGATACCTGTGATCCTCCATACCGGTAAGTTCCACATGAAAAGTCTTATTCTTAAGTCTGTCAAGATACAATTCCGTATCGTTAATATCCATATCAACGGCATCGTTTGTATAAAAAAGATAATTCAAATGCGAATAATTATATAAAATGATCCTAAGTCTGTGATCTGATATCTTTGTCACGATACAGCCGGGTTCTGAGCAAATCACTTGCGTACCTATTCCACGCATCGTACGAAGCAAAATACAAACAGGCTTCGGAACTCCGTTTCGAAGCACCATACCGTTTCCTCCGGTCACTACATGCTGCGTGTTTTTCAAGCCTTCGATTCCATCTACCCAACGGCCAAAGGCCAAATATTTAACATATCCGAGACATTCGCGATACACTTTTAACATGTAGCATGCTTTCCAGAGACTGTCGTTCAGATAGCATCTTTTATGATAAAAGCTGTCCGCGTAATTCGCATGAATCGGTATATTATCTAAATCAAGCATTCTCATTGCTTTTTTCAGACGGGCAAGCGATTTTCGAATGCAATACGGATCTGCAACAGGTCTTCTGTTGTTCTTCGCGTTTAATGTATACGGATGCAGCTTTATTGAAAGAAAATCAGGACAAATTTCTTCTATTGCCCACGGAGTTATGATTTCCGCTTCTCTTCCTATATGATCAAGAAGCTCAACACCCGAACCGCCTATTTTTACATTTTGCATATAACTGCCGACCTGTTTTTTGAAATAATTATAGATTTCAAAATAATCTCTTTTATTTGGATATCCTTCTTCGTATTCAAACATGCGTAATTCAAAATAAATCGGCAGATAATTATTATAGTTCGCTGCAACATGCCAAACGAGCATATCAAGAGCCCTTATAAAATTTTCTTTGAGCTTATCCTGCTGTAACATCTGTTTGATCTGCGAATTTTTCGGTCTTCCGATCTCGATATATGGAATCATTCCCTCCTTCAAACAAAACTTCAGAAACTGATCCAGCAAAATAAAGTCTGTATTATCTACTTCTCTCTGATATATCTCCTCAGGAATCACATTCCATACTCTGAATATTTTCATGTCGATTTCGCTTCGTTCTTTAATGATGTCATGACTGAATGTAACATCTGAGCATGTGGATAGTGGGCCTATATTTATAAGAGAATTCATATCAGTATTGCTGCAGAGTATCTTTCGTATATCTACATCTACCTGACACTCATCTCCTGCGTCAGGTGTTTCTTCGGCCTTCAAAAGTTTTAAGTGTTCTTTCAGATATTGAGATTTCTTTGCAGCCGCATCTGCCTCTTCATGTTTTTCTCTTTCTTCATTATATTTTTTTCGATAGTCCGTAGGCTGAACGCCATATACTTCTTTAAAAAGTTTATAAAATGATGAGATACTGGAAAAACCATGCTTCAGCGCAATGGTTGTAATGCTTGCATCAGTATTTATAATCTTTTCAGTAGCCTGTTCAAGTCTCAGCTGATTCAGATAATTTATAAAATTCTGCCCGAACTTTTTCTTAAACATTCTTGACAGATATGCTGACGAAAAATGGAATTCGTCCGCAAGGTTCTGAAGCGAAATATCCTCACTGTAATGCTGATATAAATAGGATCTGATCTGTCTTACAATATCATCTTTATCAACCGGATCCTTAAAATATGTTTCCAGCAAATGAAGAATCTCATAACACAAACTGCTCCTGTGGAAACTGTCTTTTCCGATGCCGCTCTGCTCTTCCCAAAGTATTTTCATAAATCTTGTTCTGATCGCGTCAAGTATCGACTCGTCTTTAGAATCTACAGAACAAAACTCAACACCGTTAAGACGGCTGCTGACTTCAGGCGAAAAGATAAGTTTAGCAACAAACGTATCGTCTGTTTTTCCTACGATCCTGTGCATGTCACCGCTGTGAATATAAAGCATATCTTCTTTTTTAATAAATTGCTTTCTGTTGTCCTCCAAAAAGACCATGCATTCTCCACGTATCACATATAAAAGTTCGCTGTTCGAATGTGAATGTTCTTTTTCTTTCGGTATTAATACCAACCGTAAATCAAAATCCACTTTATTCCCTCCATACGCACGATGTGATAATGAGAAATTTTAACATAAAAAAATACAGAATAAAAGCAGAGCACTTTACAATAAACTCTCTTTTATTCCGTATTAAATATGGTATGAAAGTATTTTATTTATTTATCAGATTATTCTGCATTTTTTCCATGATATCAAGAACGTAGTCAACCTGTTCCCACTTCTCAACAGCCGCGTTCGGCTGTTTTTTACCCGGAGTGGATCGTCCGTTTTCTATTATCTCAAGAAGATCTTTTGTCATATCAATACACATCTGCGTATGATCTGCCGCGACATTAATTTTTTCCGAAATATCATCGCTGAGCCTATAAAGCTGATAAGGCATATCTTCCGTACATGTCGGCTCCATCTTATTTCCCATGATTGCTCCTGTTCCTGCATCAGGACAAAGTTCCAGCTTCCAGTCTTTTGTTCGGATAGAGAAACGTCCCATCGCAGAAGAATGAATAATATTTTTACGAACTTCTTTATCATTTTCAAGAACAGGAATAATGCTTACCGAATCTTCAGCTTCATTATCTTTTATATCTTCTCCCAGAATCTCTGCGAATGTCGCATACATATCAGAAACGCATACCATTGATGATCTTGAGGTTCCGTTGTCAAAATGACCCGGCCAGGAAATGATCGCCGGCACACGATGTCCTCCCTCATATATTTCCGATTTCATTCCCCGGAAAATATAGCTCGGATTATGCCCATGACTTGTAAGCAACGGATAATCAGCAACTCCGCTGCAGCCGTTATCACTGATAAACGCTATCAATGTGTTCTCATAAATTCCCTGTTTTTTCAGCTCATCTACCATAGTTCCGACAAGGTGATCCATATACAGAACTATATCCGCATACGCATTTAATCCGCTCTTTCCTCTGAATTCCTTTGGCGGAAGAATCGGACCGTGTACCGCATGTATCGGATAATAAATAAAGAAAGATTCATCTTTATGTTCATCGATAACAGAAAGCACTTTGTCATGCATATCGCCTATCACAGCCTCATGGTCGTATCCCGTAACAGCCGGTCCGAACTGCCATTTATCCTGATCTTTCGCGCTGTGTCTGTCAAGAGGCGTTATTCCCGAAACAGTATCAGGAATTCCCAGAGCCATCCTGTTTTCGATATATACATAAGGCGGCTGGTCAAGAGATGCTGCCGTCCCGTAAAAATAATCAAATCCGTAATCATTAGGACTGACTATAAGAGGTTTTTCAAAATCTATATTGAATCCGTCCAAAATCTGTCTTGCTCTCATCGGATCAGTACATTTTTCACGTATCTCTTCAGGCACGCCGTAATAGTCCAGATCCATATCTTTCTTTTGCCATCCAAGGCCAAGATGCCATTTGCCGATGGCCGCCGTAAAGTAACCGTTCTTCTTGAACATTGTCGCAAGTGTACTTCTTCCTTTTTCGATAAGCGGTTCTGACGCCCCCGCCAACACTCCGCGTTTTAGCGTTGATCTCCAGTTATAACGTCCCGTCAAAAGTCCGTATCTTGAAGGAGTGCACAGCGCCGACGTCGAATGACAATCCGTAAATCTTACCCCATGCTCCGCCAGCGCGTCGATATTCGGCGTTTTTATCTGTGAATTTTCATTAAAACATGACAGATCTCCATATCCGAGATCATCAATAAACATCATGATCACATTTGGTTTATTCGACATTTCTGTTTCCTCTTTTTAATCGCTATTTATATTTCAACTTTTACCGTTACCGCATCTTTGTTTCCCATAGGGAACGAGCCCGGCACCCGGAATTTTTTAATATCGACCGGCTTTATCGAAACTTCTTCAGGTCTTTCAAGCTGTGGAATCCATTCATAAGGAATACGGTACGCCCTGTAAACGGACAATTGCAAAGGACCGGGTAAATTCGGATTTTCGATCGGATTGATATATTCCCATACAATTTCTTTATCCGGCGTAACTTCCATAAAAATACCGTCTGCGCCTTCATCGATCAGCGTATTGCCGTTTTCCAATCGCTGTGCCGAACTAATATATGCACTGCTAAAAGCATTTGCCCCGAGTTCCATTATCTGATCTCCTCTGCGCGGCGCCTGCATATATTCCCAAACCATTTCCAGTGTGACAGGATCAAATTCAACTACTCTTGAATAATGTCTTCTTGCCGAGTTTGTTCCATCAGGAGAGGTTTCATTTTCTGCACCGTATCCGCCATAACATCCGTTGTCAAATACAAGGATATTTCCTTCTCCCGGAAGTCCCCTCGGAATCATATGCGCATGATGCTGGCCTATTATCTGATTCAGCTTCTTTGTTTCCGGCGTTTCAATATAATTCGGAC
>CASEDW010000223.1 GCA_949286775.1 uncultured Eubacteriales bacterium
GGATTGGATTAAAATGCCGGGCAAATCGCCCGGCATTACCGTTATTCATGCGCTTTGTCATACAGCTTCTGAATATCGGTCGGGAGTTTGTCAGGGAGCATCGCGTTTATCCTATCTTCATTTCCGTCTTTGACAGCAGTATCATAATACCAGCATTTAAATTCCAACATGGCAAGGTTTTTTTCAAGATGCCTGATCTGATTTTGTACGGCAGCTTTGCGGTTTTCAAATAGTTTTTTTCTGTCAGGATAACCGGACGTGCCGTTTTTTGTAAAAGATTACAGTGAATATTATAAGGGAAGATGTTATCACGAAAGATCCCTTAATTCAAATGAAGGATGGAACAATATTGGATGTATGTCATTTATGAATCAGCCTATATTAAAGTACAGCAATGAGATCCGCAGCGCTGTCCGTACAGATCTTTATGACAACCTTGATGTGATTCCGTTTGACAAAATACAGGATTTTTTAGCAAAAAATGGAGTATGTTAAATAAGACAGTTATGTAAAACGAAGAGCTGCCCAAAAAGACAGCTCTTCGTTTGTTTAGCATAATGCGTCCATTCCGCCGTCAAGACGAATTCCTGAACCCATGATATGAGAAGAAACTTCAGACGCAAGGAAAAGCGCAAGATCAGCAACTTCTTCAGGCTTGCAATATCTTTTATCCAGATAAGAAGCTCCGAATATTTCTTCACATTCTTCATGAGTCTTTGTGTCACCGAATGTATTTTTTTCAATCCTGTGGATCATAGGAGTTTCTACGCCGCCGGGACAAATATAATTGCAGTGAATTCCTTTTGGTCCGAGCTCCAGCGCAACAGATTTTGCAATGCCGGCAACGGCATGTTTTGATGAACAATAAGCGCTCATACCCGGAGAAGTTGTATAGCTTCCGTTGGAAGCGATAGTAACTATAGCGCCTTTTCCCTGTTTGATCAGATACGGAGCTGCATGTTTCATTAACAGCATTACTCCGAAGACGTTGATATTATATACTTTCATATAGTCTTCAATCGTACAATCCTGTATTTCCTGATACTTGCCTTCGTATCCGGCATTTGGGATGACGATATCGATATGTCCGAAATGTTCATATGCGCCATCAACCCATGCTTTAATATCCTGTTCATTTGTAGCGTCCGCAACGAAAGTTTTAATATTCTCAGGCGGAGCGTCAAGGGTAGGTACAAAAGCGTCAAGCTTGGCCTGACTTGTAGAAGCCATTGCAAGTTTTGCGCCTTCGCGTAAAAATGCTTTGCAGATCGCCTGGCCTATGCCTCCGGTAGCTCCGTTTATCAGTACAACTTTATCTTTAAGCTTGTAATCCATAATACTTCCTCCTTCTTAATTTTTATTTTTATATGGAGCGGCTTTTATAGCGAACAGCAGGAGAATCATTCCTATTACTGTTGTTACTGCGAATAATACCCAGCCAAAATTCATTCCGCCGGGAATTCCTAAAACGGTGGCGCCTTCTGTTCCAAGGACTGCTGCCATAATAGGAGATGCTATAGCCTGTCCGATATATACTGCTATCATAAGTGTTGCAGAAATCGCGCCGAATTCTCTCGGCCCGAATACGGCAGTACCGACAAATGAGGGTATGCTCGCGCAGACAGGATAAGCGGCAGCTGCAAATATAACTGTTAGAATCATCATTATGACAGAATGGCTGAGAGGCCAGATTATCATGCACATAAATGCCAGTATAAATGCCACGCATACATATACTACAAAACCTGCTGTTCCGAGTTTATTCGAGATCATACCTGCCGCCAGAAGCAGAACTCCGGCCAGAAGCAGATATACAGCGTTCCATGTAGCAGCGCCTGAAGCGTCCATTCCATTCATCTGCCACCAGCTTGGAGCATATGAGAGAAATGCCGTTCCGCCGACAGTAGTAAACAGAAGACCTGCGATCAAAATTTTAAATGATTTAGACATAAGAGCTTCTTTATAAGTTACTCCGGCGACTTCTGCTTTTCCTTCCGCGGAACTTTGACTGCTCCAGCCAAGAGGCTTTTGTCCAATTTTTTCTGGCGTCTTGATAAAGAAAATTACTGAAATCAGACCGATAACAAGAACTAATATTGACATAATGCGGTAGCAATTCTTGTAATCGGTAATCTTAAACAGCTGGCCGGCAAGGAATACCCATGCCGCGGCTCCGATACCTGCTCCCGAAAGAACGTAGCCTGTTACCTGAGCTCTTTTTTCAACAAACCAGTCCGCAATAAGAGAAGAGCAGACTGCATGCGTGCCGAATGTTATTGCTACAGATGCCATTCCGCCTGCGATATACATAAATATCAGACTCTGTATATTTGCGCCCGGAGTCGCGAAGGTATAAAACTGCATATGCGCCGCGCAGGCGATTATGGATATCAGCATCGTCTTCTGGGGACCAAGCTTTCCGAGAACTTTGATCGCAAGAATACTAAGAGCGATATTACATATTGTATTTACAGTTCCTATCTGTCCGACAGCACCCAGAGAATGACCGCTGTATTCGGAAAGAGAGGAGAGAAATGTGCCTAAAGTCGTACATGCTCCTAAATTGGCGAATATGACCAAAAAGGCTCCGATTGCCGCTTTATAGCCGAAAAATTTTGTTTTTTCCATTTTGAACCTCCTCATTGAAGAGACATAGCTGCATAAAATCCTTCCCTGATCGCAGCGCCTGCTTTAGATGTCTTCTGGCAGTCACCGATAAGAGTAGTTTTAAGCGGATATTTATTGCCTATAGCTTCCGCCGTGCCGCTGTTCGGTATCTGTCCAAAAGCAGTGATGATACTGTCCGCCTTAATAACCTCAAAGCTGCCGTCTCTGCTGTGAACTACAACGCCTTCATCATTGATGCCGACGACTTTTCTCTGCGTGATGATTTCGACATTATATTCTGAAAGCATCCTGTCAAGGCTTATCTTATTGATGCTCATTACATCTGCCGCGCATGCATCCCGCATTTCAACTATTGTAACTTTCTTGCCCTGCATCGCGAGTTCAAGAGCCGTATCGCATCCGGAAAGTCCGCCGCCGCAAATAACAACTTTATTTCCCGGAACGCCGTTTACGTGGGCTTTTGTCACATCGATAACATTAGCGTTGTCTCTTCCCTCGATATGCGGTACAAACGGTACAGAACCGGTTGCCACGAAAATAGCGTCTGCGCTTTCAAGAACTTCGCTGTTTTCATCAATAGCCGTATTTAATTTTATGTCCACGCCAAGTTTATCAAGCTGAACTTCATACCATTTTATGAGATCCCTGATTCTTTTCTTAAAGACAGGAGTTGCTATTGCTCCAAATGTTCCGCCTATCTTATCTGATGCTTCATATAATGTGACGTCGCATCCTCTTATTGCTGCCGTCCGCGCAGCCTCAAGTCCTCCGGGACCCGCGCCGATAACTACAATCTTTTTCTTATCGGCAAGAGGTTCTACAACCATTGAAGTTTCTAAGCCTGTACTTGGATTGACAGTACATGAAAGCTGAGTAAGGCGGCCGAAGATCCTTCCTATACATTCTTCATTGCAGAGTATACACGGACGCACATCTTCTCTGTGACCGGCTTTTAATTTATTAGGGAACTGAGGATCGGCAATAAGCTGACGTCCAAAGCTGATGATATCGGCGTTTCCTGAATCAAGCAGTTCAACAGCAGTTTCCATAGAATGATTTCCGGCATTTATGATTGGAACTTTTACATGCTTTCTTGCCTCTTCGCAGACATATGCCATGCACGCCTCGCCTGTATAGCATGTCGGGAAAATATAATCCATAGTCTCATAGCATCCCGAGTCAACATCGAAGGCGTCTACTCCGGCTTTTTCGAGAAGTTCGATTATCGGCATCGAATCTTCAAGCGTCCTGCCTCCCTTATACATATGGTCAAGAGATATTCTGAAAATAATAGGAAAATCAGGTCCTACAACTTTTCTGACGGATTCAACAATTTCACGGGCAAATCTTGTACGGTTTTCCCATGAACCGCCGTACTCATCAGTTCTTGAATTCCACTGCGGAGAGATAAACTGATCGATAAGATATCCTGCATGTCCGTGGATTTCTACCGCGTCAAATCCTGCGTTTATGGCAAATTGCGCCGCGGCGCTGAATTCATTCATGATCTCTTTTATCTCTGATATTTCAAGGGGTCTGCAAATCATCTCAGGATTATAAAACGCGGGATTTGGCGATGAAGATATCGGAACTCTTTCGCCGATATCAGGCATGCCGTTTCTGCCTGTACCGCATGATATCTGCAAACCTATTTTAGCTCCCCATCTGTGTACCCTCTCTACCATTACAGTAGCCTTGGGGATAGCCCGCGTCGACCAAAGAGCAAGAGTAGGTCCGCCCTGAGCCGTTTTTTCTGAAAGAAACATTGCTCCCGTCATTATAAGACCCGCGCCTCCTTTTGCGCGCTCTTCATAATAACGAATTCCTTCTTCGCTGTCTGTTCCGTCCTGCATAGGAGTAAATGTTCCCATAGCAGAGAGCATAATGCGGTTTTTAAGACGCATTTTATTTATTTTTATCGGCTGCCATAATTTATTATAGTCGTAACTCATTTTATCAGTTCACCTCCAGCGTTTATACTTTTATTTTTTAGATGGCTGTCCATCCTCCGTCGCATGTAAGGATTGTTCCCGTTACATAAGATGATTCTTTTGCCGCGAGGTATACTATAGAGGAATCCAGCTCGCCTTCTTTTCCAGGTCTTGACATGGCGGTGCGATTGAAGATGAAATCATTCATGGATTTCATTGCCTCTGGTCCGTTTGCTTCTGATGCGAAGAATCCAGGACAGAGAGCATTTACTGTAACGCCTTTTGTTGCCCATTCAGTCGCTGCCTGTCTTGTCATATTGATGACGCCGCCTTTAGCAGATGCGTAAGCGATTACAGGAAGTTCCTTTAAACCGCCTTTTCCAAGAATAGAAGCGATGTTTATTACTCGTCCGTAACCTTTTTCGAGCATGATCTTTCCGAAATACTTCATGCAGTAGAAAGCTCCGTCCAGATCAAGAGAAAGTACTTTTCTCCATTCTTCATCAGGAAGCTCCTCCAACGGAATGCATGTTCCGCCGCCGGCATTGTTTACAAGAATATCGACAGTACCGAATGCCTTTACAACTTCGTCAACGGCGTTTTTGATCTCTTCCGGATTTGTAACGTCGCACTTAACCGGAAGCGCTTTTACACCCAGTTCTTCGATTTCTTTTGCTACGCCTTCGAGTTTTTCTTTTCTTCTCGCCAAAATAGCTACATTTGCTCCCTGTCTTGCGAGGGCGAGGGCGAACTGCCTTCCCAAACCTGCTGATGCTCCTGTTACAACTGCTACATTACCTGTTAAATCAAACATAAATCCGTTCCTCCTTTTTTGTAATTTTATGTTAATTATATATCAAACTTTTTCGAAGCTCATCGTAATAAAAAATAATTCGGCACATTACTTTTTGTTGTTTTGCACAATTTCAATCTGTACTTTGAGAAAATAAATGTATATAATACAAAATGATTGATTTGCAGAATACTAAATTTAAGGAGAATTTATGAATAAAACCATTGATTTTCTGGAACTTTATGAGCAAATATATTCAATACTTCCAACGGGTTCTCTTCAGGAGCTGATGGATGTATGTTACAAGGTAACAGGCACGCCTATATTGATCGTTGACATAATGTATAATGTACTTGGTATCGCGCCGCAAAAACCTATCGGCGATTATCTTTGGGATTATCTTTTGGAAAACAGAACTTACGAACCCGATAAGATCGCC
>CASEDW010000224.1 GCA_949286775.1 uncultured Eubacteriales bacterium
ATCGACGATCTTAACGCCGTTCCAGTCCATCACAAGTCTCGGTTCTTCCGTCACTGTCGCAACTGCTACAGCCTGAAGGTTCTCTTCATTTGCAAGAGCGATAAACTTATCGACATTTTCTTTCTCTACTACTACAGCCATTCTTTCCTGTGATTCGGAGATTGCAAGCTCTGTTCCGTCAAGTCCTTCGTATTTCTTTGGGACTTCGTTTAAGTTGATACGAAGTCCGTCAGCAAGTTCTCCGATAGCTACAGATACGCCGCCTGCTCCGAAGTCGTTGCAGCGTTTGATCATACGGCAGGCCGTTTTATTTCTGAAAAGTCTCTGAAGTTTTCTCTCCTCAGGAGCGTTTCCTTTCTGAACTTCCGCGCCGCAGTCTTCAACGGAGTGAGAAGTATGGGCTTTTGAAGAACCTGTAGCGCCACCGATGCCGTCTCGTCCTGTTGAACCGCCGAGGTAGATTACAACATCGCCCGGAGCCGGAACTTCACGGCGTACATTTTCGGCGGGAGCGGCAGCGATAACAGCGCCGATCTCCATACGTTTCGCGGCGTATCCCGGATGATAAAGCTCATCTACAATACCTGTCGCAAGTCCTATCTGGTTGCCGTATGATGAGTAGCCCGCAGCAGCAGTCGTAACGAGTTTACGCTGAGGAAGTTTTCCCGGTATTGTTTCGCTTACAGGAACAGTAGGGTCTGCGGCTCCTGTGACGCGCATCGCGCCGTAAACATATGAACGGCCAGAAAGCGGATCACGGATAGCGCCTCCAATACATGTGGCAGCGCCGCCGAAAGGTTCAATTTCAGTAGGATGATTGTGTGTCTCGTTTTTGAAGAGAAGAAGCCATGGCTCTTTAACGCCGTCAACTTCAATCTCGATCTTTACAGTGCAGGCGTTAATCTCTTCCGACTCGTCGAGTTTGTCGAGATAACCGTTCTTGCGGAGGTATTTAGCTGCAAGGGTGCCAAGATCCATAAGACAGATCGGTTTTGTACGTCCGAGTTCTTTTCTTGTAGCTATATATTCGTCATAAGCCGCCTGAAGAAGCTCGTCTTCAAATTTTACATTGTCGATAATTGTTGAGAATGTCGTATGGCGGCAGTGATCAGACCAGTATGTGTCGATCATTTTGATCTCTGTGATAGTCGGATTACGCTTTTCTTCTTCGATGAAGTATTTCTGGCAGAAAGCGATATCGTCTTTATCCATCGCAAGACCCTGCTCGTTTATAAAGGCTTCAAGGCCTGCTTCATCAAGTTCAGTAAAGTTTTCGATAGTCTTTACTGACGTAGGAATATCATAGACAGATGTTATTGTCTTTGGATGCTCAAGAGAAGCTTCTCTTGCTTCCACCGGGTTGATAACGTATTTTTTTATCTCAGCAACGTCCGCGTCCGAAATATCGCCGTAAAGAGCGTATACTTTCGCTGAGCGGACTAAAGGACGTTCGCCCTGGGAAATTATCTGAATACACTGAGCGGCGGAGTCGGCGCGCTGGTCGAACTGTCCAGGGAGATATTCAACAGCGAATACTACAGCGCCTTCAAGATCGGCGTGAGGTCCTGCTGTATCAACCTGAGGCTCTGAAAATACGTTTTTCACGGAAGCGTCAAAAAGTTCTTCCGTGATATTTTCAGCGTCATAACGGTTGAGTACTCTGATATTTGTAAGGCCATTAATCCCGAGGAGAGTGCGGGCGTCGTTTAAAAGCGCCTGAGCCTCGTGGTCATAGCCTTTTTTCTTTTCTACATATACTCTGTATACCATAAATCAATATCCTCCAGTCGGCATGGCAGCCGGATTATTCATTTTTATTTATTGGCAGCGAGTGCTCTTGCTCCGATATCATGTCTGTAGAAGGCGTTGTCAAAATGTATCTTTTCAACCATGGCGTAAGAATCTTTGATAGCGTCTTCAAGAGTATCGGCAACAGCGGTAACGCCTAATACACGGCCGCCGTTAGTAAGGAGTTTTCCGTCAGAAATCTTTGCTCCCGCAACGAAGACGTTAGGAAGTATTTCATCAGGAATAGTCATTTCAAAACCTTTTTCGTATGAAACAGGATAGCCTTTTGAAGCCATGACAACACATGCGGCGTTTTTGCTGCTGAATTTTACTTCCGTATCGGCAAGGGTTTCATTGGTAACTGCCTGCATTACAGTAAGAAGATCGCTTTCAAGAAGCGGAAGCACTACCTGAGTTTCAGGATCACCGAAACGGCAGTTGTATTCGATAACTTTCGGGCCGTCAGGAGTGAGCATAAGTCCGAAATAAAGGCATCCTTTAAATGTGCGTCCTTCAGAATTCATCGCGTTGATTGTAGGGATAAAGATCTTTTCCATACATTCTTTCGCGATTTCGTCGGTGTAATAAGGATTTGGAGCGACAGTACCCATTCCGCCGGTGTTAAGTCCTGTATCATTGTCGCCGGCGCGTTTATGATCCATCGAAGATATCATAGGCACTACTGTCTTTCCGTCAGTAAATGAAAGTACTGAAACTTCAGGGCCTGTGAGAAATTCTTCGATAACGATGTTGTCGCCGCTGGCTCCGAACTGTTTATCCTGCATCATCGAGATTACCGCCTGTTTTGCGGCTTCGCGTGTTTCGGCGATTATAACGCCTTTTCCGAGAGCGAGTCCGTCTGCCTTTACAACAGTCGGAATCGGAGCGGTCTCGAGATATTCAAGCGCCTTGTTCATGTCGTTAAATGTTTCATAAGCGGCAGTAGGGATTCCGTATTTTTTCATGAGGTCTTTTGAAAATACCTTGCTGCCCTCGATAATAGCCGCTTTTTTGTTTGGTCCGAAGCAGGGGATACCGACAGCTTCAAGGGCGTCGACGCATCCGAGAACGAGCGGATCATCAGGAGCGACTACGGCGTAGTCTACTTTGTTTTCAGAAGCG
>CASEDW010000225.1 GCA_949286775.1 uncultured Eubacteriales bacterium
GCTTGAATATATGTTAAAAAACAAAGACATCATCTGATCAATATGGTTAAAAAATCATCGGCTGCCGGTTTCGGCAGCCGTTTTTTATGCTTTAATAATGTGATGATACTAAGGTCAAAAGGTCAGGCTTTTCATGCTTGCATGAAAATGACTGACTTTATGACCTGTTAAACACCGAAAAGAAGCCATTTTTCTTTTGAAAAATGAGCGGATTTGAGGGGTTTTAGGATTTCGGGAGTGCGTAGCACGGAGAAATCCGTAGTATCATGAGGTAAAAATACCTCTTGACCTTATTATCATCAAATCAATAACAACTCAAGTATAAACACGACGGCGCAGCATCCGAACGCCACTTTATACATACTGACGCCTAACCACGCAAGTACTATGCCAAAGATGAGAGCCGCGATTCCGGAAATTTCCGACTGAGTTGCCTCAACGATAGCAGGGAAAGTCATTACAGCCAGTGTAACATACGGCACATAGTATAGAAACGATCTCAGAAATCTGTTTTCGATCTTCTTTCGTATCAGCGTCAGAGGAAGCACGCGTATTATAAAGGTGGTCAGCGCCATAATAAGAATATAAATATAATTATTCATCATGCTCCTCCTGCTTAACAGGCCTGATAACTGACGCGATTCCAGCGATTGCAACTGTCAGGATTATAATCTTAGTTCCCTCCGAAACACCTGAAAAAACAGGCAACCTCGAGACGATATAACTGGCGGCAAAACTTATTATTACAAGAACCGCTATAACTTTATCTTTCCTCGCCGGCGGCACGATAATGGCTATAAACATCGCGTAAAGCGACACGCTAAGAGCGCTGACGACTCTGAAGGGAAGCACATTTCCCATGACGATCCCCAGAGCCGTTCCTATGGACCAGAGAGGAATCGACGCCAAAAACATTCCATAGGAATGCGCCGGCTTAATATAGCCTTCTCTTGCTATCGAAACGCCGAATATCTCATCGGTAAGGCCGTATCCTACTCCTATCCTGTTTAAAAGACTCGTCTTCGGAGAGATTCTCTGGCTGAGGGCGAACGACATCAGAAGATATCTCGCGTTAGCCACAAGTATTGTCAGAACCATTTCAAAATACGGAGCCTGGGCCGCTATAACGGTCCATCCTGCGTACTGTCCCGCTGAAGCCACTGTTGTAAGGCTTGCCAAAAACCCCTGAAACGGTGTTATTCCTATTTGTTTCGCGGCTATTCCAAGAGAAAAAGAGACTGCCAGATATCCGAGTCCTATCGGAAATCCGTCCCTTATTCCCTGAACAAACAGCCTTTTGTTGCTTTGAATGTTGCTCATTGTTCTTCCCAGATAACCATCATTTTCGCGGAATGGTCAAGCGGGTTCCTTTCTCTATAGTCAAACAGATATGCTCTTTTATCAAACACTTCGATATGCGTCATAGACCTGAGCTGCTTCCAGTCATAGTTTTTATATGAGGTCAGATATTCGGGTTCTTCAGCTTCTCTTTTATAAAAATCTCTTATTCTGCCGTCGTATTCTTTTAATGACGGAGCCCACGCAGGTCTGTTCTTAAGATTTTCCCTCAGATAGATGTCTGTTAAGATACTTTCTTTAAATTCGTCAGGATCCAGATTATTTTCTTTTATAAATTCGAGAAGTATTTCATATCTTCTGATTCTGCTGTGAGAAGCTTCAAAATATCCTTTTTCATCATAAAATGACGCAAGTTTTTCATACATCGAAAAACCGTCTTCAAAATGCTGCTGAAGTTTTTCCATCGTATTTGTAAACTGGCCGCTGTTATAGTGAACTTCAAAAACTTCTTCGACTTTTTTCAGCAATATTACATCGTCATAGGAAAGCCACTTTGTTTTGAGCACCTCATACGGCGGCATTTTCTTGTATCTGCATCCGTACTCATCAGATTCAAACGCCATCGGCGAACCGCTAAGCACCTTCAAAAATCCGAGCTGCAGCTGAGCCGGCCGCAATTCATATACTCCGTTAAATGATCTTTTAAAACTTTCCAGATCCTCAAAAGGAAGTCCCGCGATCAGATCAAGATGGATATGAATATTTCCGCCCTTTTTGATCTTCATCACATTTTCAGAAAGCCTCTCAAAATCCATGCTTCTGTGTATGGCTTTGAGCGTCTCTTTATTTAGCGACTGCACGCCGCATTCAAGCTGAATCAGCCCCGGCCTCATACTGTTTAAAAGCTCTATCTCGCTGTCATTTAATATTTCAGCGCCTGTTTCGAAATGAAAATTAGTTATTCCATTGTCATTTTCTTTGATAAACTCCCACAGCTTAATAGTGCGGGCTCTGTCACAGTTAAAAGTTCTGTCGACAAATTTTACCTGGGGCGCTTTATTGTCGATGAAATATTTCAATTCTCTTTTTACAAGATCGATGCTTCTGAATCTGACGCCTTTTTCGACAGAGGAAAGACAATATGTGCATCCAAAGGGGCACCCTCTTGAAGATTCATAATAAAATATCCTGTGCTCCGGCAGATTTACATGTTCATAGGCGAACGGGATTTCATCCATATCCATGACTGACTCATCGGGATTTGAGAAGATACCTTCTTCGGTTCTGTAAGTTATCCCGGGTATATCTTTAAGCGCGGCTTCAGTTTTATCAGAATTCCAATAACGGCACAAATTTACAAATATTTTTTCACCTTCACCTCTCATAACTCCCGTTATGTTAGGATGTTTTTCCATTATCTCCCGGGATCTGTAAGTGACCTCAGGGCCTCCCAGCCAAATTTCTGCATTGCTTAAAACATCCGCAAGATCGTCTATGATTTCTTCTATCATCTTTACGTTCCAGATATAGACAGAAAAAGCGATCACATCAGGCTTTGTCTCGTAGATCGCCCTTAAGATAGTATCTTCCTGCTGGTTTATGGTAAATTCAAGTATGTCTACGTCAAAGCCTTTCGATGCCGCCATAGCTTTCAGCGAATATACTGCGAGATTTGAATGTATATATTTTGAATTGACAGCCGTCAGTTTTATATTCATCACAGACTCCTGTTTATATTTTTTTACAGAAAAACAGCCATCCTATTGTATCACGATTAACGTGCTCAGGACAGCTGTATTTTTTATAATTGCGCTTTTATGCCTGCGCTTTTTTTAGCTCAAGTTTTTTCATGTTCCTGAATTCAAAGAACGCCATGAAGAAAATGATAACGCCTGTCGTGACGTCGGCTAAAGGACCTGCATACATTACTCCGTCCACTCCTATGATGGACGTAAGTATGAACATCGCAGGAAGAAGCACTCCGACCTGTTTTACAAGCGCGATAATCATGCCTTTTACAGGCTTGCCGATCGCGGCAAAGAACGTATTCGTAACAGGCTGCAGGCTCGCCAAAAATACGAACATAAGGAATATCCTCATGTATTTAGCTCCATACTCGTAATATTCAGCCGGCTCTGTTCCGTTCGCGAACATCGCGAATATCTGGTTCGGAAACAGCTGCGTAATCGCGAAAAATATGACTGAAACAATTACTCCGACCGTGATAGCCTTTCTGAAGGTTTTTCGCACACGGTCATATTTCTGAGCTCCATAGTTGAAACTGAATATCGGCTGGCATCCCTGAGCCGTTCCGATAACTATGCCGAACACTATCTGATTTATCTTCATTACGATTCCGGCGCAGGCAATCGGGATAGCCGATCCATATACCGAAAGCGCTCCGTATTTCTTTAAGAGGTTGTTTGAAACGATCTGTATAAGCATCATCGCGATCTGGTTGACCATCGAAGAAGCTCCCAGCATACAGATGCGCCACAGATATCCCATCCGAATGAAAAAGTGTTTCATCTGAAGCTTTACCGTCCTGTAATGGGTCATATATATTATGGTAAGTATCGCCGAAAAGATCTGTCCTATAACCGTCGCGTACGCCGCTCCGGCGATTCCCCATTTGATTACCATCGTGAACAGATAGTCGAGAAAAATATTGATGATCGCGCCGGAAAGGTTAAAGATCATCGCCTTTGTCGGGCTTCCGTCCGCCCTTACTATATGACCTCCGCCGACAAATACGACGGTAAACGGTATTCCTATTCCCGTAATAGCTACATATTCCATTGCGTATGGCAGCACGTCATCCGGAGAACCGAAAGATATAAGTATAGGCTGAAGGAATATCTCGATAATAAGCATCATCACAACGCCGCTTATTATCAGCATCATAAAGGCATTTCCTATATAGAAAGGCGCTTTTTCTTTTTCTCCCTTTCCCATGCTAAGGTTGAAGTTTGCCGCTCCTCCTATTCCAAACAAAAGAGCGACAGCCAGCGTTATAAGGTTGACCGGATACGCGATATTTGTAGCAGCATTTCCGAGCGTTCCTACCGCCTGACCGATAAAGAGCTGATCCGCTATGTTATACATAGACGTTACAAGCATGGCGATTATACTTGGAACAGCAAATTTGCGCATTAATTTGCCGACTTCCAGAGTACCAAGTTGATTTTCGTTCATAAATCCTCCCCCATTGAAACGAAGATCAGTATAAATTGATACTGTGATCGACCAATGTATTTCCGTGATATATTAATTTAAGCGAGAAAAACCTGTCTGTCTCTTCAAAAAGCCTGAAAAAAATCTTGTCTCCTTCCCAGAGGTTCAGATCGTATATTCTGCTTTTATCAATCCAGACAAGTTCCCCTTCTTCACAGTTTTTAATTGTACCCGAAAAATCATCGGATGTAAACAAATGCATAAACTCCGTTCCATACTCGTCCGATACAAATGTCACAATACCCCGATATCTTTTCGAGTTCAGAGTAAGCCCTGTTTCTTCCGCCACTTCACGCGCCAGACATTCCTCAGGGCTCTCCCCGTCTTCAAATTTTCCGCCTATACCGAGCCATTTATCTTTACTCATGTCGTCTTTCTTTTTGACTCTGTGAAGCATCAGATATTTATTGTCTTTTTCGATATAGCAAAGCGTTGTGTTGAGCATATTCACATTCACAGCAATCCCTCAAATCAGTTGCGAGTTTTTTTCATTTTGTCTTTGTTCATCTGATATATATGCCAGAGGCCTTTCGGAATAAGATCTCTTTCCGGTATGAGTTTATGCTTGCAGTAAGGGCGTATTACGCTTCCCAGTCCTCCTGTAATGAGCACCGTCACCTTTTCTCCAAGCTCTTCTTGAACTCTGTCGATAAGCCCGTCTATCATCGCAGCGTTGCCGTACATAACTCCTGAACACATGCTTTCAATGGTGTTTTTTCCGATCAGATGTTTAGGCGGCTCAAGATTGAATCTCGGAAGCTGGGAAGCCCTTCTTATCATAGCGTTTAAAGATATATAAACGCCGGGCATGATTATAGTGCCGAGATATCTTTTATCAGACGACAATACTGAAAGCGTATTCGCCGTTCCAAGATCAAATATCGCGAGCGCCCCTTTGTATTTGCTGGCGCCGCCGACTGCTGCCGCTATCAGATCGGCTCCGACCTGACTCGGGTTGTCCGTACATACTTTAAATCCGACCTCAAGACCGGCTTTTAATATCATGGGCTCGCATCCTGTAATCGCCTCTACAGCTTCTTTCGCTTCATTTGTTATTTCAGGCACTACGGAAGCTATAATCGCACCGGTGATATTTTTCAGCGAAACCCTGTTTTCCCTGATCGCCTCATTAAAGCTCTTTATGAGCTGAGCTGTCGTGGAGTCCTTTACCGTGCGTATTCTTCCTGCAAATATCATATGTTCAGCGTCTCTCATAACTCCGAGAACAATATTTGAATTTCCTATATCAACGACAAAAAGCATCCTTTTTACCTCACATACGTTTTGATTTCCATATAATATCAAGCCTGGTAAGAAGTCTGTCTGCCGCCTCTTCTTTGCTCATCATAGGAATATCAGTTATATTTTCTTTTTCAATAAGGGTCAGATGATTTGTATCCGTTCCAAAACCGGCTCCTGATTCCCTGAGAGAATTAGCCGCAATAACGTCGGCATTCTTCTTTTCAAGTTTTGCTCTTGAGTTTTCAAGTACATTTTCAGTTTCCATTGAAAATCCGCACAAAACCTGACCGCTTTTTTTATTTTCCCCAAGAGCGCTCAAAATGTCCCTTGTTCTTTCAAGCTCTATTTTCATATCGCCGTCTTTTTTCTTTATTTTGTTATCCGCTACTGTCCCAGGTGTATAATCGGCGACTGCGGCAGCCTTTATTATTATATCCTGCTCCTCTGATCTTGACATAACGGCTTCGTACATATCGGAGGCGCTTGTGATATTTACAACTTTTACAAAAGGCGGCGGCGCTATGCTTACAGGCCCGCTCACAAGCGTTACGTCGGCGCCCCTTAACATTGCCGCCTTGGCTATGGCATAGCCCATTTTTCCTGTTGAATGGTTTGTGATATATCTGACAGGATCTATCGCTTCCCTCGTGGGTCCTGCCGTGACGAGTATTTTTCTTCCCCTTAAATCTTTTTCATGGGCGATTTCACGGAGGATATATTCAAGAAGAACCTTATCTGAAGGCATCTTTCCAGTTCCCGTAGCTCCACAGGCGAGATATCCGTCGTCAGGAGGAATAATTATCTTTCCGAACTGTTCAAGTTTTCTTAAATTGTCCTGAAGAATCGGATTTTGA
>CASEDW010000226.1 GCA_949286775.1 uncultured Eubacteriales bacterium
CGCACCGCAATACATACAAAACGAAGCTGTAAGATCACTTGGAAGCGGTTTTCCGCAGTTTGTGCAAAATCGCTGTTTTGACTTGTTTTCTACTGCTGTTTTCCCGGCTTTACTTTTCTTGTCTTCCGGCTGTTTCACTTTCTGTTCTTTCATTTCTATTACCGGCCGCTCTTTTGGAAATGCATCTTTTGCCGCTTCTCTTGCTTTTCGTTCACGCTCTTCCTTTTCTTTTATCAGGCGCTCTTTTTCAGCGGCTTCTTTTGCAGATTTTTCTTTTGCTTTTTTCTCCTGCTCCGCCTGCTGCTTTGCCAAGGCCTCCTGCGCCGCCTTTTCCCGCTCGGCTTTTTCCTTCTCGGCTTTTATCTGATCAGTTTGATTCTTTGCACCGCCGGAGAAAAAAATCACAATCAGAGCAGTAAGAAGTATAGCTCCCAGCGGAATATTGCCTGTAGCAAACGAATATATCATAAATACTATTAGTCCGATAATAAATAAACAACCGCACATTTTTCCACCTTATTTATAGCGTATAAAACTACAATTAATTATTCTTCCAGTACGGGCACAGCGTCGATAAGCTGAAGGTTTTCTTCCACCGACCTGGCGCCGCCTTTATTGATAAGATTTTTAATTTCTGAGCCGTTTTCGACGTGCTTTACCGTGTCTGCATCCTGCGCCGGCGAATTTACATATACAACCTGAGGAACCGACTGCTTAACGGCTGTATCAGAACTTAGCATATTTATATAACTCATCGCTTCCTCTTTGCTGATTTTCACACTGCATACAGGCTCATCTCCAAACACCATGCCCGCCGCATTCATCTTGAATATCTGAATTAATTCCTCGAGATCAGCAAATGAAAAGCCGTCGGTCAATTCGGCAAGTTCATCTGCGGAAATATCTTTAATCTCCAATTTGACCGTCCTCATATAGTCAGAACCATATACCCAGTCCTCCACGTTAAAGCTAAGATTATCTTCAAAATATTTTTTTCGAAGATTTTTATCAGGCGCCGAACACCTGCATCTTAAAAGCAGTTTTGACAACTCAGACGGTATTATTTTATAATTTTCAGAAATACATATGACATGCATTTTTTCAGACGCGGACAACAAAGCGTCCGCGATACAATTGCATACAACGGCAGTCTCGTCATATTTTTCCATCTGGTCAAAGACTAAAAAAGAATGTTCACCGCTCATCGAGCATATATCAAACAATGCTGTTACAAAAGAACTGATATCTTCAAGGGAAGCCAGCTGTTTGGCGTTGAAATCCTCGGCTCTCAATCTGATGTAAACAGCCTTCTCAAAACACATTTCGCTTTTGCATACAGACTGGATATATGCGTCGGCAACCGTATGTTTTCCGTTTCCTTCCTCTCCGAAAAGAAGCAGCCCCTGATATCGGGGCAGCTTCAAGTGATCGTAATGCAGAGAACTGATCATATTTTCTATCGGTTTTTTCCAGAGAAATGTCTCAGGCAATTCTGAAATTTCCAGACCTTCTTCATATACGGTGTCGCAATAGCCTTCAACCATCTCAATATAGACATTGCTTTTTTCGTTTTCCATCAGTTTTTCCTTTCATTCATGAGTTCAAAGAAAGGTTTGTCCTTCATATTTATCGGATCTTCGTTGGCGATCTTAAGAATGCTTCTGTGACACTCAAGACTCTTGATCTTGTGGAACAATTCGTCGCATAAAGCTGAATTTTTGTCAGTATTAAATACAAATTCAATATCACTGTTCTTAAGATCCGCGACATTGTGGACAACCCATGTAAGGATATATTTTGAATAGTCCTCGTCTTTTGATTTGAAATGGCGCAAAAACTGAGTCGAAAGTATTACTCCGACGCCGAACTCGCGTCCTTCCTTGAGGATTTTTTTGATCGCCGGAAAATTCTGCGACATAAAGTTGTCCGCCTCATCCACAAGGATAAACTTTGTCAGACAGCGGTATTTTCCTGAAATAGGGCTTGAACCTGCATTCTGCATTTGAGAATAAAACAGCTCCAGCATAATGGCGACGATCAGGTTTTGAATCGACTGGTCGTATCCCGAAAGATCGACTACACAGACGCCGCGCAGCATTTCATACAGTGAAACTGTTCTTTCTTCGTTTTCTTCAAAAATCTCAAACTGGTACAGCTTTGTCATGGCCGCATAGAGCGAATCCATGTTTGAATTGTCGACAAGTTCGATATAAGAATCATATACGTCTTTAAATGTAGGAACTTTTTTATTCCATGTCTCAGGTACTCCCGGCTCAATTTCGCATTTTTTATAGGCCTCGATAATGCTGTGAAGAAGCAGCGTCGACTGCTTCGCTCCGAGTTTATATATCTTTGTCACTATGTCCGTAAACGTACTCGCGATATGAAGCGGAAGACGCGGCTTAAATTTATATCCATCCAGTGAAAACGGATTAAACGGCAGTTTATAGGGCTTTAATATTTTAGCCTTCACCGCGTCAACAAAGTCCGGTTTTGATTCGTTATAATCCCCTTTGTAATCAAAGATAAGAATTCCCAGGGGGCATCCTGTAAAATTATCGCATTGTTTTTCATAAAGCTGCGTTATAAGCGATTTTGTGAACTGGGTTTTTCCTGTTCCCATCGTTCCTATGATGCCTGTATTTGTATGAAACAGTCTTCCGGTATCGTTTGGATACCAGTAAATATCCTCGCCCGTGTTTTCATCTGTTCCAAATAAAATACTCATCGACGTAGGTTCATGCTGTTCAAACTTAATTTCCGCCGAAAAATCTATATCTGTTTTTTCTTCGCCGGCAGTATCAGCCACATCGGATAATTCATTATCAGACGCTTCATTATCAGATACTTCATCCGGTTTTTCCTCTGATATTTCAGCAGCCGTCTCAGCGATTATTTTTTCCGGCATCTCTTCATATGAAAAATCAGGAAGTTTCCCGTCATCGCCGTTCTCAATATCCTCTTCTTCGTCATTTAATTCGTTTAGAGCCAAAACAGCTTTTTGAAAGAGCGCCTTGCAGTGTTCGCAGGGCTTATCGCTTTCGGCCGCCAGATAGCAGTCGCATGAAAATGAGGTCATCTCACCATTTTCTATAATAATATTCGGATAGTGAATAAACCCGAATGCGCATTTCGCCCGTCCGTTTACTTTTGTCAAACCGCTTTCACTGATATTTTGCAATTTTATATCAATCGTGAAATCATATGTACTGCTGCTTTCATCTTCATCATAAAGACTCAGTGAACGATCCTTGTTTACCGGTATATTCTGTTCGCCATATTTCTTATATATGAGAGCAAGGCAGTGGGAACATATGCTGCCGTTTTCATTGCTTTCATAGCAGTCGCACGCCGAAGCAGCCGCCGTTTTCATATTTCCGGCTTCTTTTACTATGACGGCAGGATGATGAATAAATCCAAAATTACAGCGTACTTTTCCTTTCAATGTGCGCTTTTCATTTTTCAAATCATCCGACAAAACAGTTACTTTGTTCTCATCGCAGTATTTTTTTGCCTTTAATCTCGCGGCGGCAAGCGTCATGTTTTTTTCTTTAAATTTCAAAGTAAAGGCACCTCCTCAGGTTTTTGCCTCAAATTCGTTAAGAGATCTTTCGATATCGGCGTTTGGTTTTGGTTTGTAAGATCCGAAAACCTCGTCAACCATCTCTTTGTTTAACCTGAAATCACCGTTTTTTATCATTCCTACCGCGTTTTGAGCAGCGCTGTCGCTGTCCTTGACGCATTCGGAAACTTTCTTATATATATTCATAAGAAGTTTCTGGCTTACTCTGTTTATATCCCTCTGGCTGTATCCTTCGGTAGCTTCAACAATATCGCCCCATGTTACGTCCTCATCCAGCGAAATAAGCTTTTCTAATTTGCGTCTGAATGTATTTTCCCTGACCTCTTCATCAGGCATCGGAATCGGTATAAGTTCTACCCGATCCAGCATGGCCGTATCGACATTTGACGGATAGTTCGTCGCCGCAATGAAAATGACCGATTTTTTATCTCTTTCTGCCTTTACAAGCTCATTAAAACATGTAAGGAAAGTAGTCGTAAGCTGCATATTAAAATCGGAAAGATTAGGCAGATCACGGCTCTGGCATACTCCGTCAATCTCGTCCATAAATATGATGCACGGCGCGTTGTCAACAGCTTCCGCGAACACTCTTTTTAAAATCTTATCCGCTTCTCCTGAAAATTTGCTGTGGATATCGGCGCTCGCCAGCGACATATATTTATATCCCTGTTTCATGAGTTCATGAACAAATGCTTCTATGATAAATGTCTTTCCGCATCCCGGAGGTCCGTAAAAGAAAAACGACTGAACAGTGGGAAGGCCAAGATATTCTGTCAAAGCGCGCATCTTGTCGTCACGCACGCAATTGCTCAGAAGATTTTTTACATCCTCCATTCCCACAACTTCATCGAATCCGTATCCCGGATCTTTCTTAAACCAGGAATCAACCATCTCCTGTTTTAATCCATCGGCGTATTTTTTCTTTTCAGCGCCCGGCTGACCGCCTTTTTTCGCATTTATATCAGGATTTGTCTTTTCATTATTTTCCTGATCCGGCGTTACATTTTTTGTCATGATTTCATCATTGCCGGAATCATCTGATGAATTATCCTTTACAGCTTTTGAGGGATGCAGCGTATTCCATATGACCCTCATCTGCTGCTGACAGAACTGCTGCGCGTTTATCCAGTGCTCTGACTCAGTTCCTATAGTCATTGTGGCAAGACGTCCCGCTATATTAGCGGCATTCTGGTAACACAATCCCTCTTCATTTGAATATTCGCCGTTATTAAATTCATGAAGCGCTTCCGCTTTATTTATGGATGCCCTGTATTCATTGTTTAATCTGTTGATACTCAATACATTCATATATTAACATCCTTCCCTCAGTGCTGATCGGCGTCCGCCCTGATACTGTTTATGTCAGCCTCGTCATCTGAAGACATCCTGAAATCTATTCCCTTTACTGTTGACGTACCTGTATTTACATGATTTGACTTTTGTATGCATTCCTTCATCGTATAGCCCTGAATGATCCACTCCACAAATTTCTCGTCTATCATCTCAGCCCGTTCTGAAAACGTGACAGGTTCAACGCCGTCTTCAAAATCTGTTCCGAGATTGGCTTTATATTCTTTTTTGGAAAGAGCGTCTGGAGAAGCTATATAATACAGTTTACCAAGGAGCTTTTTAATATTTTTTTCAGCCTGCTTGAAGTCAGATGCGTTTCTCGCGGAAGCAAGCTCAAATTCCGTCTCCTGAACGGCTAAAAGCCCTACGCATGCGTCATGTATTCGAGAGCGTTCCGTAATATCGCTCAGTCCCTCTTTACGTCTTTTAAGGGCGTTGAGTCTTTCAACGTCTATGGTTCGTTCAAATGCCGCTTTGCTCTGAGCAAGGATTCCCGCATATTCCGCGAATCTTAAAGTTCTTTTTTCTCTCGCCTCC
>CASEDW010000227.1 GCA_949286775.1 uncultured Eubacteriales bacterium
AACATGGTCCCGTCGTTCCACTATTTTCCCTTCATTTGTGGGACATACAATAGCAGTTCATGACGGACATAAACATGTTCCTGTATATGTTACAGAAGACATGGTAGGACATAAACTCGGTGAGTTCGTAGCTACAAGAACTTACAGAGGACACGGAAAAGACGAGAAGAAATCAAGATAAGGGAGAGGAGGAAAAATAAATGTCAAAAGGACACAGAAGTCAGATTAAAAGAGCTAGAAACGAACAGAAAGACACAAGACCTTCAGCAAAACTTTCCTTCGCGAGAATCCCGGTTCAGAAAGCTTGCTTTGTTCTTGATGCCATTCGTGGTAAAGACGTTGAAACAGCTGTTGCAATTCTTGCATACAGCCCAAGATACGCTTCAAGCGTAATCAAAAAATTACTCGAGTCTGCGATTGCAAACGCAGAAAATAACAATGGCCTTAGCAAATCAAATCTTTATGTTGCAGAGTGCTACGCAAACAAAGCGCCTACAATGAAGAGAATCCAGCCTAGAGCTCAGGGTAGAGCTTATAGAATTGAGAAACGCACAAGCCATATTACAGTTGTGTTGGATGAAAGATAAGGAGGAGAACTATGGGTCAGAAAGTTAATCCACACGGATTAAGAGTTGGTGTTATCAAAGATTGGGATTCCAAATGGTATGCTGAAAAAGATTTCGCCGACTGCTTAGTAGAAGATTATAAGATCAGAAACTTCCTCAAGAAGAGATTATACAGCGCCGGTGTTTCACGCATCGAAGTTGAAAGAGCTTCAGAGAAAGTTAAAGTTATTCTTTACACTGCAAAACCGGGCGTAGTTATCGGAAAAGGCGGTGCAGAGATCGAGAAAGTTAAAAACGAACTTGCTAAACTTATAAATAAAAAAGTATTCATCGACATCAAAGAAGTTAAAAGACCGGATCGTGATGCTCAGCTCGTTGCTGAAAACATCGCGCTTCAGCTTGAGAACCGTATTTCATTCCGCCGCGCTATGAAATCAACAATGCAGCGTACAATGAGAGCGGGCGCTAAAGGAATCAAAACTTCTGTATCAGGACGTCTCGGTGGTGCAGATATGGCTCGTACAGAGTTCTACAGCGAGGGAAGAATTCCTCTTCAGACTCTTCGTGCTGATATCGACTATGGTTTTGCAGAGGCTGACACAACATATGGTAAAGTCGGCGTAAAAGCATGGGTATATAACGGCGAGATTCTTCCAACCAAAGGAGCTAAGGAAGGGAGCGATAAATAATTATGTTAATGCCAAAGAGAGTTAAACATCGTAAACAGTTCCGCGGATCCATGAGAGGAAAAGCATTAAGAGGAAATAAAATTTCTTACGGTGAATTTGGTCTTGTGGCTCTTGAGCCATGCTGGATCAAATCAAACCAGATTGAGGCAGCCCGTGTTGCTATGACACGTAACGCTAAACGTGGCGGCCAGGTATGGATCAAAATTTTCCCGGACAAACCAGTAACAGCAAAACCTGCAGAGACACGAATGGGTTCAGGAAAAGGTTCTACAGAGTACTGGGTAGCAGTAGTTAAACCAGGTCGCGTTATGTTCGAAATCGCTGGCGTACCTGAAGAAGTTGCTCGTGAGTCATTACGTCTCGCAATGCATAAGTTACCATGTAAATGTAAAGTAGTATCTCGTGCAGACTTAGAAGGCGGTGATAACAGTGAAGAGTAATAAATATATGGAAAACCTCATGACTAAATCAGCAGCTGAGCTTAATGAGGAGTTAACAGCAGCAAAAAAGGAACTCTTCAACCTGAGATTCCAGAATGCCACCAATCAGCTTGACAATACGTCAAGAATCAAAGAGGTGCGCAAGAACATTGCTAGAATTTCAACTGTAATTGCACAGAAGGCTAACGCCTGAGCACTGATTTGGTAAGTGAAAGGAGACAATCGTGGAAGAAAGAAATCTTAGAAAAACACGTGTCGGCAAAGTAGTAAGCGATAAAATGGACAAGACAATCGTTGTTGCTATCGAAGATCACGTAAAACATCCGCTTTACAAAAAAATTGTAAAGTCAACATATAAATTAAAAGCCCATGATGCTGAAAATGCTTGCCGTATCGGTGATACAGTAAAAGTCATGGAGACAAGACCATTATCAAAAGATAAAAGATGGCGTCTTGTAGAAATCATTGAAAGAGCTAAATAATTAAGAGTGCTGAAGGAGGATATACCAGTATGATCCAGCAGGAAAGTAGACTCAGAGTCGCTGATAATACCGGTGCTAAAGAAATTCTTTGCATTCGTGTAATGGGTGGCTCAACAAGAAGATATGCAAATATCGGAGACGTAATAGTTGCTACTGTTAAAGATGCAACACCAGGTGGCGTTGTTAAAAAAGGTGATGTAGTTAAAGCTGTTGTAGTTCGTACAGTTAAAGGCGCTCGTCGTAAAGACGGATCTTACATCCGTTTCGATGAGAACGCGGCTGTTATCATCAAAGATGACAACACACCTAGAGGTACTCGTATTTTTGGACCAGTTGCGAGAGAGCTTCGTGAGAAACAGTTCATGAAAATCGTTTCACTCGCACCGGAAGTATTATAATGGAGGACGGTCATGTCAGTAAAGATTAAAACAGGTGATATGGTCAAAATCATTGCCGGAAAAGATAAAGATAAAGAGGGAAAAGTTCTTTCAGTAGAGCCGAAGAAAAACCGCGTTATCGTTGAAGGCGTTAATATGATCACAAAACACACAAAACCAAGCGCTTCAAACCAGGCAGGCGGAATTGTGTCTAAAGAGGCTCCAATTGATCTTTCAAACGTAATGTACCTTCATAAAGGCCAGGCTACTCGTCTTGGATACAAGATTGAGGATGGCAAAAAGGTACGTGTCGCTAAGAAAACAGGCGAAGTAGTTGATTGAGCAGGGAAGGAGACCAAATATCATGAGTAGATATAAAGATTTATACAAGAATGAGATCGTTGACGCAATGATCAAAAAATTCGGATATAAAAACATAATGGAAGTTCCTAAGCTTGACAAGATCGTTGTTAACATGGGAGTTGGAGAAGCAAAAGACAATGCTAAAGTTCTTGATTCAGCAGTAGCTGATATGGAAAAGATCACAGGTCAGAAAGTTGTCGTAACAAAAGCTAAAAAAGCCGTTGCAAACTTCAAGATCCGTGAAGGCATGGCTATCGGATGCAAAACAACTCTTCGTGGCGAGAAGATGTACGAGTTCGCTGATCGTCTGATCAACCTCGCTCTTCCTCGTGTACGTGACTTCCGTGGCGTTAATCCTAACGCTTTCGATGGCAGAGGAAACTACTCTCTTGGTATCAAAGAGCAGCTTATTTTCCCTGAGATTGAATATGATAAAATCGACAAAGTTCGCGGAATGGATGTCATTTTCGTAACAACTGCTAAAACTGATGAAGAAGCACGTGAATTATTAAGATTATTCAACATGCCATTTGCTAAGTGATTATTAGGAGGAAAAATTCATGGCTAAGACAGCAATGAAAATTAAACAGCAGCGCAAACCGAAATTCTCTACAAGAGAATACAGCCGCTGCAGAATTTGCGGACGTCCACATGCATATTTGAGAAAATATGGCATTTGCCGTATATGTTTCCGTGAATTAGCATATAAAGGCCAGATCCCTGGTGTTAAGAAAGCCAGCTGGTAATTTTAGAAAGGAGGAAACACAATATGTCAATGAGCGATCCAATCGCAGATATGCTTACAAGAATCCGTAACGCAAACGCTGCAAAACATGATTCAGTAGATGTTCCGGCATCTAAAATGAAAGTTGCTATCGCTGATATTCTTCTCAAAGAAGGATATATCGCAAAATATACAATTGAGGAAGCAGGCGCTTATAACAACATCCATATCACATTAAAATATGGTTCAAATAAAAACGAGAAGATCATCTCAGGTCTTAAGAGAATCTCTAAACCGGGTCTTCGTATTTATGTTAATAAAGAAGAGCTTCCTAAGGTTTTAGGCGGATTGGGAATTGCAATCCTTTCTACAAATCAGGGCGTAATTACTGATAAGGAAGCAAGAAAGCTCCAGGTTGGCGGCGAAGTTCTTGCTTACGTATGGTAATTAAATCGGAAGAAAATATGTGAACACTTCCAGAACTGAAAACAGAGAAGGCCAAGGGCCTTCTCCGAAAATTTAAGTTAAATAGGAGGACAATTATATGTCACGTATCGGCAGATTACCAGTTGTAATTCCGGCTGGTGTAACTGTAGAAGTAAAAGAAGGAAATGACGTAACAGTTAAAGGACCTAAGGGAACGCTTAACAGAGTTCTTCCAGAGGAGATGACAATCAAAGTAGAAGACGGTCATGTTGTTGTAACAAGACCTAACGATCTTAAGAGAATGAAATCTCTTCACGGACTTACAAGAACTCTTATCCACAACATGGTAGTAGGCGTTAACGAGGGATACCAGAAAGTTCTTGAGGTTAACGGTGTTGGTTACCGTGCCGCTAAACAGGGCAAAAAATTAACTCTTAACCTTGGATACTCTCACCCGGTTGAAATGGATGATCCGGAAGGAATCGAATCAGTAGTAGAAGGAAACAAGATCACAGTTAAAGGTATCGACAAAGAAAAAGTCGGACAGTACGCAGCTGAGATCCGTGAGAAGAGAAGACCTGAGCCATATAAAGGCAAAGGTATCAAATATGCTGATGAAGTTATCCGTCGTAAAGTCGGCAAGACCGGTAAGAAATAATTAAGGAGAGTGTGGTTATGATAAATAAAGTTTCAAGAGCTGAAGTTCGTCAGAAAAAACATAGAAGAATGCGCAATCACATTTCCGGAACAGCAGCAAGACCACGTCTTGCGGTATTCCGCAGCAACATGCATATGTATGCACAGATCATCGATGATTCATGCGGAAAAACACTTGTTTCTGCTTCAACGACTCAGAAAGACGTAAAAGCTGAGCTTGAGAAGACAAATGATGTGAAAGCAGCAGCATATTTAGGAACAGTAATCGGTAAGAAAGCCGTTGAGGCCGGTATTACAGAGGTAGTTTTTGACCGTGGTGGATTTATTTACCAGGGCAAAATTCAGGCTTTAGCTGACGCAGCGCGTGAAGCCGGATTGGTATTCTAACAGAAAGGAGAAAGACACATGAGACATACAATCATTGATGCCAGCCAGTTAGAGCTGGAAGAAAAAGTTGTTTCCATCAAGAGAGTTACAAAAGTTGTTAAAGGTGGACGTAACATGCGTTTTACTGCTTTGGTAGTTGTTGGAGACCGTAACGGCCATGTTGGCGCTGGTCTTGGTAAAGCTGCTGAAATTCCTGAAGCTATCCGCAAAGGAAAAGAAGACGCTATTAAGAAACTTGTTACTGTAGCAAGAGATGCTAACAATAGTGTTACACATGATTTTATTGGAAAATTCGGAAGCGCGGAGGTGCTTCTTAAGAAAGCTCCAAAAGGTACAGGAGTTATTGCCGGAGGTCCGGCTCGTGCAGTCGTTGAGCTTGCAGGCATTACAAACATCCGTACAAAGTCATTAGGTTCCAGAAATAAACAGAACGTTGTTCTTGCTACTATCGAAGGTCTTCGTCAGCTGAAAACTCCTGAAGAAGTTGCAAAACTCAGAGGAAAATCAGTAGAAGAGATCTACGCTTAAGGGGGAACTTAAAATGGCAGATACAATTAAAATTACTTTAAAGAAATCTACAATCGGCTGTGTTCCTAAACATAAATTGATTGTAGAAGCTTTAGGACTCAGAAAAGTAAATCATACAGTTGAACAGCCTGACAACGCTGCAATTCGCGGCATGATCAAACAGGTTTCATACCTGCTTAAGGTTGAAGAATAATCTATAGGAGGTAGAACAATGGATTTATCAAATCTTAGCCCGGCGGCTGGTTCAAAACACAGCGATAACTTCCGTAGAGGCCGTGGTCATGGATCAGGAAATGGTAAGACTGCAGGAAAAGGTCATAAAGGACAGAAAGCTCGTTCAGGAGCTCCAAGACCAGGTTTCGAAGGCGGTCAGATGCCTTTATACAGAAGACTCCCTAAGAGAGGATTCAAATGCAGAAATTCTAAAGAAATCGTAGCACTTAATGTATCTGAATTAAACAGATATGAGGATGGAACAGTTATCACAGTTGATTTCCTTGTAGAGAACGGCCATGTTGCAAATCCAAGAGATGGCGTAAAGATCCTTGGAAATGGTGAACTTACAAAGAAACTTACAGTGAAAGTGTCTGCCTTCAGCGAAAGTGCAAAAGCTAAAATCGAGGCAGCAGGTGGAACAGCCGAGGTGATCTAATGTTAAAAACCTTACGCGACGCTTTGCGTATTAAGGAAATACGTAGCAGACTTTTCTATCTGTTTATAGCATTAGTTATTATCAGGGCGGGATCTCAGATCCCTGTCCCTGGTGTTGATACTGCTGTATTCACACAGTTTTTTGAAAACGCGGCCAACGACGCATTTTCATTTTTGAACGCGTTTACAGGCGGCGGTTTTACGAATTTTTCGATATTCGCCCTTAGTATCACACCTTACATTACAGCTTCGATTATAGTTCAGCTTCTGACTATAGCTATTCCAAAGCTTGAAGAGCTGCACAAAGACGGCGAGCAGGGACGTAAGAAACTTGAAAAAGTTACACGTGTTATGACTATCGTTCTTGCTTTAGTCGAGTCTGTTGCAATGAGCATCGGATTTGGAAATCAGGGTATTCTTGAATTAAATCTGCTTAATGTCGTAACTGTTACAGCATGTCTTACGGCCGGAAGCGCGTTCCTGATGTGGCTTGGCGAGCAGATAAATGACAAAGGAGTAGGAAACGGTATCTCGATTATACTTCTTATAAATATTCTTTCAAGAGTTCCTTCAGATATGATCACGCTTTACAGCAACTTCGTGCAGGGCAAGACAATTGCCTGGGCGACGCTGGCGTGGGCTATAATAGCCGTAATTATCATATTTGTAGTTGTAATTGTACTTATACTTAACGGCGCGGAAAGAAGAATTCCCGTTCAGTATTCAAAAAAGATGGTAGGAAGAAAATCCTACGGCGCTCAGTCTTCACATATTCCGTTGAAGGTTAATACGGCCGGAGTTATTCCGATCATCTTCGCAGCTTCTATTATGTCATTCCCTTCAATTATCATCAGTTTATCTGGCGCTCATCTGGAGGGATGGGGAGCGGCAATCATAAATATGCTCAGCTCAAGTCGTTGGTTCAATCCAAACGACTGGTTCCCGACAATAGGACTTTTCATATATGTTGTTCTGGTTGTCTTCTTTGCTTACTTCTATACGTCGATTACTTTCAATCCAATTGAAGTAGCCGACAATATGAAAAAGCAGGGCGGATTCATCCCGGGCATCAGACCTGGAAAGCCTACTGTAGACTATTTACAGTCAGTATTGAAATATGTTATTTTCATCGGCGCAGCCGGACTTGTAATTGTAGCTGTAATTCCATTTATTTTTAATGGTATGTTCAACGCCAGCGTTTCGTTCGGCGGAACATCGCTCATCATTATTGCGTCTGTAATTCTTGATACATTAAAACAGGTGGAATCTATGATGGTAGTTCGAAACTATAAAGGTTTTTTGAGCTGATATCCAGAAAATCACAACAAGGCTGTGGTGTCTTCACCACGGCCTTCTTTGGTAAAGAGGTTTAAGTTTGGAATTGAACTTCCAAACACACCGTAAACTTCTAAATATACCATTATTGACGCGGCAAGTGCGTCAGAAAGAGGTAAGTTTGGAAGTAAACTTCCAAATCTACCATTATTGACGCAGCAAGTGTGTCAGAAAGAGGTAAGAATGAAGGTAATTATGTTAGGTGCTCCCGGTGCCGGAAAAGGTACTCAGGCAAAACTTATTTCTGAAAAATACGGAATACCGCATATTTCTACAGGCGATATTTTCCGCGCAAACATCAAGAATAATACGGAACTTGGAAAAAAAGCAAAAGAGTTTATGGATCAGGGACTTCTTGTTCCGGACGAGCTGACCTGCGATCTTGTCGTAGATAGAATTTCACAACCTGACGCGGCAAAGGGATTTATTCTCGACGGTTTTCCAAGAACAATCCCTCAGGCTGAGGCGCTTACAAACGCTCTTAACAAGAGAAATGAAGCTATCGATTACGCGATCGATGTTGAAGTTCCTGATGAAGTTATCGTAAACAGAATGGCCGGAAGACGCGCATGCGTATCCTGCGGAGCTACATATCATATGACATATGCCGCTCCCGCTAAAGAAGGAATCTGCGATAAATGCGGATGTGAACTGATTCTTCGCGACGATGATAAACCTGAAACTGTAACGAAAAGACTTAATGTCTATCATACACAGACACAGCCGCTTATCGAGTACTATACTAAGGCCGGCGTTTTGCATGAATTTGATGGAACAAAAGATATAAACGAAATCTTTGATTCCATTACGGAATTATTAGGAGAATAAAGAAATGTCCGTTTCGATTAAATCTCAAAAAGAAATAGAATTGATGAGACATGCCGGAAAACTTCTTGAAGAAGTTTTTATGGGAATGCAGGATATGATCAAACCCGGAATTTCAACGCTCGATATCGATAAAAAGTGCGAAAGCATTATCAGAAGCATGGGATGCGTTCCTAATTTTCTGAATTACAGCGGATATCCCGCGTCAGTGTGCACATCCGTAAATGAAGCGGTGGTACACGGTATTCCAAGAGCCGATTATTTCCTTGAAGAAGGTGATATCATAAGTCTTGACTGCGGACTTATATACAAAGGATATCACTCGGATTGCGCCAGGACATATCCCGTCGGAAAAATTTCAGAGGAAGCTCAAAAGCTTATTGATGTAACAAAACAGTCGTTTTTTGAAGGAATAAAATTCGCGAAGGCAGGGCGTCATCTTCACGAGATATCAGCGGCCATAGGAAATTATGCCGAGAGCTTCGGCTACGGCGTCGTTGAGGATCTCGTAGGACATGGAATAGGAACTTCTCTTCATGAAGATCCTGCTATTCCTAATTATGCCGTAAAGAGCCGGGGAATAAAACTCAGAGCAGGAATGACCCTCGCGATAGAGCCGATGATAAATCAGGGCACATATGAAGTGGAGTGGCTTGACGACGAATGGACAGTAGTAACGGCCGACGGAAAACTTTCGGCGCATTATGAAAATACTGTTCTCATAACAGACGGAGAGCCGGAGATATTAACTTTAACGCAAATGTAATTCATTAATTTTCTCAGAATTTCTTTAGGAGGATAATACATGTCTAAATCAGATGTTATTGAGGTTGAGGGCAAAGTACTTGAAAAACTGCCGAATGCCATGTTTAAAGTGGAGCTTGAAAATAAACATGTCGTTCTGGCTCATATAAGCGGTAAACTCCGCATGAACTATATCAGAATTCTCCCTGGAGACAAGGTTACAATTGAACTTTCTCCGTACGATCTTTCAAAGGGCCGCATTATCTGGCGCGATAAATAATTAGCGTTTATTATATAAAAAACGGTTGCGATTTTATACCAGAAATTATAATATAAAGAAGAAAGCTTTTTGATGGGGAAGAAGAATTTGTAAAGGGAGGACACAATTGTGTTAGAAATAATGACGAATGAAGCTGAAGCAGCTGCAAAGATAATAGTCATTGGCGTTGGCGGTGCCGGCAACAATGCTGTAAATAGAATGGTGGAAGAGGCAATCGGAGGTGTTGAATTTGTTGGGGTCAACGCCGATAAACAGGCTCTTACACTTTGCAAAGCTCCGACAGTTTTACAGATCGGTGAAAAGATCACAAAAGGTCTTGGCGCCGGAGCTAAACCTGAGGTTGGCCAGCAGGCAGCTGAAGAAAGCGTAGATGAAATAAAAGCTCTTATGGAAGGAGCTGATATGGTATTCGTTACATGCGGCATGGGCGGCGGAACAGGAACAGGCGCTGCTCCTATAGTAGCGAAGATCGCTAAAGATATGGGTATTCTTACGGTAGGCGTTGTTACAAAACCATTCCGTTTTGAAGCAAAGACACGTATGAACAATGCTCTCGCGGGTATTGAAAAATTAAAAGAAGCCGTTGATACTCTTATCGTTATTCCAAATGATAAACTTCTTGAGATCGTTGACCGCCGTACAACTATGCCTGAGGCATTAAAGAAAGCTGACGAAGTTCTTAAACAGGCAGTACAGGGTATAACTGATCTTATTAATCTTCCGGCTCTGATCAATCTTGACTTCGCGGATGTTCAGACAGTTATGAAAGACAAGGGCATCGCTCATATCGGTATCGGTGAAGGCAAAGGTGACGACAAGGCTCTCGAGGCTGTACAGCAGGCTGTTTCAAGTCCGCTTCTTGAGACAACTATCAACGGAGCTACGCACGTTATCATCAATATCTCAGGTGATATCAGCCTTATGGACGCGAATGACGCTGCAAGCTATGTACAGAATCTTGCGGGAGAAGACGCGAATATCATCTTCGGAGCTATGTATGACGATACAATTCCTGATTTCGCTAAGATCACTGTTATCGCTACAGGCCTGAGCGATGAGACAGCGAAAGTCGCTAATGTAAAAGAAGCTAAGAAAACGGAAACAAAATCAAATGCCGCTTCAGGCGGATTTACGATTCCTTCATTTAAGCTTCCAAGCAGCAATGCTCAGACAGGAGAGCGTTCAAAAGCCAACACTGCGTCAGGAGCAGTTCTTCCGCACAGCAACGCTCCTCTTACAAGCAGAGTGCCGAAAAAAGATATTCAGATTCCTGATTTCTTAAAAAACAGAAATTAATTTGAATTTTATCGTTTCCTTTTTCGAGAATCACGATGAAACTTTTCCGAGGTGTAGGTTTGTCCTATGCCTCGTTTTAAATTGCTTATGGTGAGGGGTTTGAAATGAAAGAAATGTCGTTAAGGAGAAAAGCTCCGTTTTTTACGAAAGAGCCGGGATTTAAAAGAAAGCTTTTTATTTTGATGGGGACGATTACTCTCCAGAATGTTATAGCCTACAGCGTAAACATGGCTGACAATATAATGCTCGGAAGATTCAGCCAGGAGGCGCTTTCGGGAGCAGCTACAGTCAATCAGATATTTTTTATAATACAGCAGCTGTGCCTTGCGATAGGAGATGTAACGGTGCTGATAGGTTCGCAGTACTGGGGCAAACAGGAACTTTCTCCGATCCGCAGGATTATAGGAATATCTTTAAAGACAGTCGCGGTGTGCAGCGTCATAGTATTTTTATGCTGCACGTTTATTCCTGAACCGCTGCTCAGGATATTTACGCCTGATAAATATATTCTGGCCGAAGGACTGAATTATATGTATGTAGTCAGGTTCAGTTTCATTTTCTTTATGTTTTCTTCGTGCCTGATGGCGGCGCTTCGGACAGTAGAAGTCGTAAGGATATCGTTTTATGTATCGATTGTTTCTCTGATAGTAAACTGCTGTATTAACGCCGTGCTGATTTTCGGGCTTTTTGGTATGCCGAGGATGGGAGTCGTCGGCGCTGCCATCGGAACCGTCGCGGCAAGAGCGGTGGAGTTTACAATTCTGATTGTCTATATCCTCAAGAAAGACAAGGTTCTGCGTCTCTTTTCAGAAAACCCCTTTAAGAGGGATAAAAACCTGAGCAAAGATTTCTCAAAGGCAGCGGCTCTGATGATACCGGCGGAACTCGGATGGTCTATAGCGACGCCTTTTCAGAGCGCGGTGCTCGGAAGCCTTTCCGTAAACGCGATAGCGGCAAATTCAATCGCCACTACGTTTTATAACTTCCTGAAGGTTATCGTAAGGGGAGCAGCGTCGGCTTCGTCAGTTATCATAGGAAGCGAGATAGGAAAGGGCAATATCGAGGAAGTAAAAGCAAAAGGAAGAACCTTAAGCGTGATTTTTATCTGTATCGGTCTTGTTTTGGGAGGCCTGCTTTTAATACTTAAAAATCCGCTTCTTTCAATGTATGTATTAAATGACGAAGCGCTTATGTACGCCAATCAGATGATAATTCTGTACGCTTTGATAATGGTAACAATGTCTTATCAGATGCCGGTAACAATCGGAATAATCCGCGCGGGAGGAGATACTAAATTTAACCTGATAGTCACCCTCACCGGCATATGGTGCGCATGCATACCGTTGTCGTCGCTGGCGGCATATGTATGGCATCTGCCCGTAATAGTTGTCGTATTTTTCGCTCAGATCGATCAGGTATATAAATGCATACCGGCATTTTTACGGTTCAGGACTTATAAGTGGATCAGGAAACTTACAAGATAAGACATACGGGTTCTCATAAAAACAACATGATTTGCAATAAAAGAAGAATTGTGGTAATATATTGCATGTTAAACGAAAATCAGCGTATTTTTATGCCCGATTTAGTTGTTATGAATAATATCATCAGGTAAAAGAGGATATTAGATGAGAGACTTTTTATTTAAATCAGAAGAAATACTAGATAAAAACGCACTTGAGGTTCTGGATAAAGAGGCAATACCGGGTATTCTTCCGTGCAAATGGCTGAGATGGAACAGCATGATCCAGCTTGTTTATTTTACGGATAATCTGGAGAGTATAAATGAAGTGAAGGAAAATCTCGCTTTTGAAGATCTCCGAATGATCGCTGATGAAATTCTGGAAATTGTCATTAATCTTGAGTCTCAGATGGATCTTTCTGTTGAAAATGTGGTATGGGATCTGGACGCTATCTACCTGGATCAGGTTTATTCTGTTCACATGATATGTCTGCCGGCAGTAATCCCTATCGATGCGCTCGAAAGCAAGATATACATTAAACGGGTATACGCTATATTGAACGAGCTTTTCAGCGGAAGAGAAGACACTGAATTCGTATGCAGACAGATTGAGGCTCAGAGAGAAAAAGGAGCGGCGGACTGGGAAGCCTTAAGAAACGCCATCAGTTTTAATGAACCGACAGAAAACGATACTATCACGATCCGCGGTATCAATACTCCTGAACCGGTGGAGTTTGTCATCGGACACGAGGAGTTTATCATAGGATCAGATGAAACTGTCGACGGATATCTGAATTTCCCGTCGATAAGCCCTATTCACGCGAGAGTCGGATGGAATGATATCAGCTATTACATCGAGGATGCCGGAAGCGAAAGCGGAACATATCTCAATGATGTAAAGCTGTCTCAGAATAATCAGATTCCGTTTGGCAGCGGTTCAATCGTTAAATTCGGCGATTATACATTTAATGTGGAATAGGAGGCTGCCTATGGAAAATAATAGAAAATATATTGTCATAGCCGATCCCGATATTGAATATATTAAAAGTTATGAGGAGGATCTGATTCTCAAATTCGAATCACAGGCTTCTATTCAGATAATAACGGAATCGGAATATCTTGAGAACTATTTCAGAATACACAGAGATATAGATGTGCTTTTGATCGCGAAAGAATTTTACGGCGATTATTTAAAAGAACACAATATATCTCATATAATGATCGTAAACGCTAAAAAAAATGTTGATCCTGACGCTGAGGACGCCGACAGACATATACTCAGATACCGTCCCAAGAGCGAGCTTTTGGATTTTATAGAAGACAGCCTCGCCCGCGAAGGGGAGACGGCCGTTTTTGAAGAATTAGACGAGGCGGAGGAACCTGAAAAATCGACCAAAGTCATAGCGGTATACTCGCCTATAGGAGGAAGCGGAAAGAGTCTTGTGAGCGTTGCGCTCGCGAAAAAGATGAAAAAACTTGGAGAATCAGTTCTTGTACTCGGATGCGACGACTTTCAGAGCTTCGGTGCATTTATAGAGACAAGGGAAAACGCCGATCCCGAATTGGCTCTTATGTTAAGAGAAATAACGGAAGGAACATACTGGAGCATACTGAAAAATATCTATCACGGTGAAGTGACATGCCTGCTTCCATTTGAAAAACCGCTGTCGGAGCTGGGAATTAAATCTTCACAGATGTACGATTTAATCACTCTTTTAAAACAAAAAGGTGATTTTTCATATATCATTCTCGATATGGGAAATACTCTTGGAAAGACTTCCCAGATGCTTTTGTCGATTGCGGATCATGTTATACTCATTACAGAACCGAAGAAAATATCATGCAGAATGATTGAAAAGCTTTATTATAATATGGATCTGATTTCTGTAGACAAAATGTATACTATTTCAAACCAGTACAGAACCGACGGATTCCACCTCGATTCCGACAATCTTTTCGGCGCTTTCGCGAAATACGACACGCCTGAGGAAGCCATGGAAGATCCGTTGTTCTACAGACTTGCTTTGGATATAATTTCATAAACATAAAAGAAATGGCTGACTGCCGTATTTAATTAAATGCAGCAGTCGGCTTTTTGTTATATATCAATGTATATGATATCAGGGTCAAAAGGTCTAAGCCCACATGAGCTTGCTCATAAGTGGGTGAAAGACCTTTTGACCCGCCACAATATGAGCATGAAAGTGGGATATTAATCCCACGATATGCGAATATTGTGTAGGATTGCGGGAGTGCGAAGCACGAA
>CASEDW010000228.1 GCA_949286775.1 uncultured Eubacteriales bacterium
AAATTATGTCCGACACACTCTAAATACTTTACCGACGAAGATTTTATTTCTCATGTAAAAATGATTGAAAGCAATTACATTGACAGAAAAGAACCTTCATTTTTCATTTGAAATTTTCTTAAAAAATAAGGGCGCCGCGCGGCGCCCTTATTTTTAAACTGCAATTACAAAACCAAAATTAAAACTGTCCGTTAGGACATTTGCATTCCATATTGTCGATTCTCATAGTACAGTCCCAATGCTCGGCAAGTTTTCCGTCGCGAAGTCTGTAAAGATCGAATACTTTTGCTATAACTCCGCTTTCAAAAGTACATTTAAAGAAAACGCATACAAGGTCGTCTTCCTCTATCATTTTGCAGATCTCAACGTGGGGTTTTAATGAAATAAATCCTCTGAAGAATTCCAGAAATCCTTCTTTTCCGTCAGCGACTTCCGGTGAATGCTGTCTGTAGTCATCCCACATATAGTCGTCTATCTCTGAAAGATCCCAGTTATTAAAGGCTTTTTCATAAAACTCAGCAACTATCTCTTTATTACTTTTCATCGAAATACCCTCTCTTAATATCGTCACAAACCGCTTTTACAAGGGACGGCACCTGCGAGAACTCAAGGCAGGCGTGATACATCTGCGTGCGGACCACCTGGATAGATGCTTTAAAATCTTCCGGAACAGCTCTAACTACTTTTCCATCCTGAAGTTTAAGTCCATGCCAGAACGCCACATATGAAATACGTCCTTTTCCGTTGGGATGACGTCTGTTTGCCATCGCTTCCAGCGCATAACGCTCATTGTTATTAAATAAATTGTGAAGCGGCCATGATATTCCGCTTAAAGCATGGAAACCGATCGTATCTTTATCTTTAAGCTGATAAGGTTCTCCGGCGAATTCATCAGGTCCTCCGAAACACATAAATTTGATGAGCTCCATTCCAAGACCTACGTCCTCGGCGCATCCTTCGATATAATGCCTCATATGATATCCGGGACACCAGCTCTTGTAAAAAATGTCGTTTTCAGGCTGATAATATTTATTGTATTCAACAAACATTTCATCAGTTATATCCGGCATTTCAATTTTTGAAACTGAAAATCCTATTCCATTGTCAAGTACGCAGCATCCGGTAGGAATTTCATGTCCTCTCGGCGAATCCAAAAATTTAAGATACTCGTCCGGCATAAATCTGAACTCTTCCGGCATAACATTTCCCTGCTCCGCAGCGATAACACTCTCTATGGCAGGCATTTTGAGGCCTCTGTAGTAATACTTGGCGAATTTTGATGCGTTTTCCTCTTCCGTCAGTTCCGTTGTGAGGTTTTCTATCTCCGCTTTCCAGTCCGAAACAGTACTCATTGAAATTCCGCTGTCTTTAATTCTGAAATCCGATACAGCGTCTGCGTTTGACGCAACCATTTCTTTCATATCTTATCCCTTTCTATAAATACAATGATTCATGGTATGTATATACCATGAATCATTGCATTTATAATATGACTTATATCATGATGTTGATATCAAAAACTGTTTTGATCTCATCATTATTTGTCAAAATCAAATCCCTGGAAAATGTTTTTACCTGTATATTTTTTGACTTTTTCTTCACCGCTTAAAACACGTTCAGCTCCTGAAGCCATAGCTTCCATTTCGAATTCGCCAGGATAAGCAGAAACAGGAGCGATCCATCCACAGTCGTCTGTGATTCTCGCTACAAGATCTTTATTGTGAACCATTCCGCCGCCGAGAAGGATTCCGTCGATCTTTCCTTTGAGAACAGCAGCCATTGAACCGATAGCCTTTTCAATCTGATAGATCATAGCGTCCCAGATCATTTCCGCGTATTTGTCGCCTTTAGCAGCTCTTTCATTGAGTTCGATGGCGTCTGAAATTCCGATGTGATTTACAAAACCGCCTGTTTTTGTGCAGAGAGCCTTAAGATCAGAAATATCATGATCTTTGAGATATTTGATAACATCAGAAACAGCGATGCTTCCGCAGCGTGTAGGAGCCATAGGTCCTTCTCCTCCGACGATATCGTATCCGTCGATCATTTTGCCTTCTTTATGAGCTGAAATTGAAATTCCGCCTCCGATATGGCAGACAACATAATTGCACTCTTCATATTTCTTTCCGATAGATTTTGAATGGCGGATAGCAGTCTCTTTTAAGTTAAGAGAATGAAGATGAACATTTCTGTAGATACCTTTGATACCTGTAACTCTCGCTACGTCCTGAAGTTCGTCTACATCAGGCGGATTAACTACAAAACTCTTCGCTCCGTATTTATCGGCAAATTCCTTCGCAAGGCTCGGTCCCATGCTTGCAGGATGAACAACGCCGTTAGCGCAGTTGATAGAGTGATCGATAACGAGATCATCGATCTCATAAACTCCGCCTTCCATCGCGATAAGTCCGCCGCCGCGTCCTACGCAGGCGTCAATACCTGTCAGATCGACATTGTTTTCCTCCAAAAGTTTCATGATCGTCTCTCTTCTGTATACAAGCTGATCCTTTAATGTCTTGTACTGTGCGAGAACTCCGGCGTCATGCGCTACATTCGCGCTGAAAACTTTTTCTCCGTTATCAAAGAGCGCGATTTTTGTAGATGTAGATCCCGGATTAATTGTAAATACTTTACAACCTGCCATTTTTTACCTCCGTTGATTATATCAATTTTTATTTATAGCTTTATCATTTACGATTATACATATAAAATCGTCAAAATCAGGTCCCGGAAATTCAGAAATATACATAGTTCCGGTATAAGACGGAACATTCGGATAAGTATACGGAAAACCTTTTTTTGTCTCAACGGCAAATGTTGCCTGATATATTTTTTCAAGAAGCTCTGCTTTAAACAGATTCATATAATGACCGCATATAAATGTGTCTATATCCATGTTCTGAACTTTGCGCACCGTATCGCGGTAAACGTCAATATACTGAACGCCGTCCATAATAAGACACATCTGCGGTGAAACTGCGTCTCCTACAAGAATAGTCTTTCTCTGCGGAATATAAAGTCCGATAGAACCTTTCGTGTGTCCCGGCAAAGAAACCGCTTCCGCTGTCATGCCTCCGATGTCAAATATCATGCCTTCCTTGAGGTCCTTAAATTCACACGGCTCATCGAGGCTCTTGTGGCAGTTGGGAAGACTGACTTTATTTGTCTCTTCGAATGTATAAACATTTTTTTTGTTGATTTCCCAGAGCGGCATATCTTCAAAACTCATATATGCTTCTTTAAACTGATAACAGCCTCCGAGATGATCATAATGACCGTGGCTGATTATAACCGTCAAAGGAAGATCAGTGATAGTTCTGATGAAAGAAAGATAGTCGCCTGATCCCATCAATGTATCAAACACGATAGCTTTTTCTTTTCCGACCACAACTGTTGAAGTGCTGTTAAATTCGTCTTTTATCTGCCAGATGCCCTCAAGCAGCTCTTCTTTTTCATATCCCATAATTTCATACTCCATAATTTCCGGTTAATAGTACAACTGCTGCATAAGCGCAAACTTTTGCAGAATATGCAGCAGATGAATTCATTTGATATTTAAGATTTTTAAAAGGTGAAAATTATTTGTTTTCATCCTCATCAAGCTCGAAGTAAAGTGTTGTATATCCGTCCATATCCTGGAATACAGGTTTTACACGAACAGGAAGTTTTCCTTCGATCTCTCTTGCTTTTTTCTTATTAACGCCAAGGCAGATAGAGTTGATTGCAGGTCCTTCATCAAGCTCAACCTCGCCGCATACATAGCGAAGTCCTCTGCTCTCAAGCTCTGCACGAGCATTCATAGGGCCTGTGAATACGAAGCTCTTAAGAATTCCTTTTCCGCTGAGCTCTACCCATTCTGTTTCATGATATCCGCAAACGTTGCAAGCAATATGAGGCGGGAAATCAATTGCTCCGCACTCTTTACATTTTCTTCCGTATATTTTGCCTTCTGCGAGGCCGTCATAGAATTTCTTTACGATAAGTTCCATTTTTCTCATAAGTCAAGTTCCTCCTTATTACAATTTATCAGTCTACTGTTCTAAGGATTGTACAACGAACGTTCTGAGCGCCGCCGAATCCTCTGAGCATTGTGTATTTAGGAAGTTTCTTAACTGCATGATCTCCGGCCTGTCCGCGCATCTGGATAACAGCTTCGAATACATCAGCAAGACCTGAAGCACCCATAGCGTGTCCGTAGCATGAACGTCCTCCGTTTGTACATACAGGTCTGTCGCCGTCGTATGCAAGACGTCCTTCAAGAGCGTATTTCCATCCCTCTCCGCGTGGGATATATCCAACTTCCTCAGCCGCAAGGAACTGTGAAGGAAGGATAAAGTCGTTAACCATAAGAAGATCCATGTCTTTTCCTGTAAGACCTGTAAGCTCATATACTTCAGCTGCAGCTTTAGCTGTAGATTTCATCTCTTCGTGAGGTACGATAGCATCAAGTACGCCTGCGCCTGTTCCGAGTACTTCGATAGGAGTCTGTTTCATATCTTTAGCCATCTCTGTAGGCATAACGATACAAGCAGCAGCTCCGTCTGCCGAAGGAGCGTTTGATGAAACACGAAGGTACTGAGTCATCTTAGGATTATATGGGCTCTTCATGTACTCCCATACATCGTCAAATCCTGCCTCTTTAGCAAGATCGTCAAATGTAGATCCTGTGTAAAGTGCACGTGGGTTGATAGCAGCCGCACGACGTGCATGATAAGCTAATTTACAGAGAACATCGTCCATCTCATCAGCTGAGATTCCGTATGTTTTTGCATAGTAGTTTACCCAGTCGTCATGGTTCATACCCGGAGCTCCGCCAAGCCATCTTCCGTATGCACGGTCAAAGATAGTATCAAGATCAGGGAAGATTGCTTCAAGAGTGATAGGAACTCTGATGTGTGATGGTTTATTTTCTACAGGCTGTCCGCATGCCATCTCGCATCCGCCTGTAAGAACACAGTCATATGCGCCTGATGCAACTGCGAAAACAGCTTCTTCAAGAGCAACATATCCTGTACAGCATCCTTCTGAATGAGCGATAGAACCTTTTCCTCTCATACCAAACCAGTCGGCAACCTGAAGGTTCATTGTCTGAGACTGCTGGAAAATGTGTGCAGCATGGCCGTGGAAGAAGTACTGAACATCTCTTGGCTCA
>CASEDW010000229.1 GCA_949286775.1 uncultured Eubacteriales bacterium
ATACAGGCTCTTTTTCCGTAATATTTACATATCCGAATCTTACGAGTTTTCCTTTGTATTGCGCGTCGGCATTTATGACCTGCGCCATCTTATATTTCACTCCGTCAGAACCGAGAATATTTTCATGAAGATACATGAATCCGCCGCATTCCGCAAGGGACGGTATCCCATCTTCTATCGCCTCTTTTACCGAATTTCTCATCGAAATATTTTCGCTTAATTCTTTTAAATACAGTTCAGGATATCCGCCTCCAAGCAGCAGTCCGTCCGCTTCATCAGGTACTTTTTTATCATGTAATGGTGAAAAATACGTGATCTTCACTCCCATTTCTTCAAGCATCCTGATATTCACGTCATAATAAAAACAAAACGCCTCGTCCCTTGCGACGGCAAGAGTAAGATCCGCCCTGTGATCACGCGTATATTTTGCTTTGTTAAAATCAGAAACCGGGGATTCTGCTGCTTTGAAATTATCTCTCTGATATCCCGGTTTTTCAAAATCATCGCGCAACGCAGGCGCTTCTTCAGCTATCTTTATGAGCACATCGAGCCCGGCGCTTTCTTCAAACTGGCGCGCCGCCATTTCAAGCCGTTCCTTAAGCTGCGCCGTTTCGTTCGGAAGTTTAAGCCCCAAATGCCTGCTTTCAAAGACAAGATCATTTCTATTTGGAAAATATCCCAGCACAGGCACGGTCAATTCTTTTTCAAGGACGGGTTTGATTATGTCGTAAAACGACGAACTTATCCTGTTTAATATAACACCCTTTATCAGTTTTTTCCTGTCAAAATCAAGAAAGCCTTTTATGAGAGGAATCATCGATCTGCTCATGCCATGAGCGTCTGCAATAAGAATTATCGGAGTTTTTGTAAGATCGGCTATCTCGTAGGCGCTGCCTCTTTCATCTTCGACGTTCAGTCCGTCAAAAAGACCCATAACCCCCTCTATTACCGCGATGTCATGACCCTTTGCCGTCTTTACAAAAAATTCTTCAGTTTTGTCCTCTCCGAGGAAAAAAGAATCTATATTTTCACATTCTATTTTTTGGACATTTCTGTGAAACATCGGATCTATAGACTCAGGGCCGCATTTGTACGCCATAACGTTTTTTCGCCTGTTTTTTAATGCTCCCAAAAGAGCGCATGTAAGTAACGTTTTGCCGCTTCCGCTCTTAGGAGCGGCGATAAGTACTCTGGGTATATTCATATCAATCCCCTTTGTCTGTGTTTTTCTCAAATGAACATATCCATATCGGATTTTCCGCCTGAAGCATCCTGTAGCTTCCGACAGTTTTTGTTCTTGTCACCGCCACCTGAACCAGTTCATAATCGGTCACGTCAAATTCTTTTTCTATGCTGATAAGTTCTTCAAAGGTTTCAAGACTAACCGCGTTGGCGCATATCCTGACATTGCCTGTCTTTTCAAAGATCTTCTTCAGGATATCCTTCATATTTCCGCCGGTTCCGCCTATAAACACATGAGTCGGCGCTTCAAGTTCGTCCAGACCGTCAGGCGCAAAGCTTTCGATCACATGAATGTTTGAAAGTCCGTGCTTTTTCGCGTTTTCTTCTATGAGTTCGACTGCCTCGGATTTTCTCTCTAAAGCGTAAACCTTTATATCAGGAGAAAGACGTGCGATTTCAACAGCTACGGAGCCTGTTCCGCTGCCTATATCGTATACTACCGAATCTCTTCTGAGTCTGAGTTTGGAGATACTTATTTCACGCACTTCCTCTTTTGTCATTGGAACTTTTCCTCTGATAAACTCCGAATCATTGAGTCCGTGAGAAGCAAAAGGACTTTCGACCTCTTCATTTATCACAAACAGCGAATAAAGACCTTCTTTGTTTATCTTTACGCACTCATTCGGATTCAGTACAGATATCTCCTGTTCAGGATAAGACATCTGATATCCGGTCACGATCTTCACATGCTCAAGGCCACATTCAATAAGCGCTATTCCTATGTTATTCAGATCTTCTGCTCCTGATAAGAGCATAAAAACCTTTTTATTCGAGCGCACATTATAAATAAATTTGCCCAACCAGTTTTCAAAAGAGCCTTTTCCGTGCACGCTGAAGATCTTGGCATCGTCCCAGCTTATGCCTGTAAGCGCCGAAAGGTATGAAACCGAAGAAATTCCCGGATATATTTTAATATCTGCGTCCGTTTCTTTTTTCAGTTCTTCGTAAAGCTTGGCTGTTCCGCTGAAAAATCCCGTATCTCCCGAAAACAGAACCGCCGCGTCCTTTTCCGTTTCCTTCAAAACAGGCAGTATGTCTTTCGCGAGATAATACGGATAAATTTCTATTGTTCCGGCTTCATCCCCGGAAACGATGCCCGATATAAGACGCTTCGCGCCGAAAATGATGCCTGCTTCTGTGACGGCCTTTGCCGCATCCGGCGTAAGATATTCTCTGCTTCCCATTCCGCATCCGATCAGGCTGATGCTGCGAATCCTTTTTTTTATAAAGCCGCGCAGTTCTTCGGTTATCTGCGAAAAAGAAAGTCCTTTTGCATTTTCAGGTCTGCCTATCAGGTACATGTCGACGTTTTCAAGATACGCCGCCTTTTCCTTTTCGAAATATCCGCCCGTTTTTCCGCTCAGCTTTGAAACGATTATCCTTATATCGTATTCTCTTATGATTGCTCTATTCATCTCAACTGAAAACGGCCCCTGCATTGCGATTATCTGTCTGCCCGGCAGCTTGTTCTTTTCGCATATCTCAATGCTTTCTTTTCCCGGAAGAACGCGTGCGATCAGCTTTTCCCGCAAGCTTTCTTCGGCACAGTAAACAGACAGCTCTCTGCTGCCTGTCGTTATCAGTATATTTCCCTGTATATCTTTTGCCTTTTTTACTAAAGCTTCAGCGCATTCCCTCGCGTCCTTAAAATAGTATTTATTCGCTCCCGCTTCAGGTATCAGCAGCTTGCCTGATCCCGTTTCTTCCGATTCACGCTCAAGCCTTAAATATCTGACGTTTTTTTCAGCCGCCGCTTTCTTTATGTTTTCAGTCACTTCTTTCGCATACGGATGAGTCGCGTCTATTACAATCTCCGTATGATTTTCACTCATAAATCCGCCGATCCTTTCCGCGTCCATCCGTCC
>CASEDW010000230.1 GCA_949286775.1 uncultured Eubacteriales bacterium
ATAATACCTCGACAGTTTCGACAAACGCTTTACAGAAGGATTCAAAACCGGCATTTAAATCCGAAATTAATACTTCGCATAAAACAACGACAGAAAAAAGCCCTGAAATTAGCGTTGAATCTTTGCGTGAATCAAAGTCCGACTATACTTTTTCAAAAAAAGAGGATCTTCCCAAGATAAAAAAACAGCCTGAATTTTCAGCGACGAAAAAAGTGCCTGAACTTGTTAAGGAAAAACAGCCTCCGGCAAATGAAAAACAGATTTCGCTTTTTGAAGAAAACAGGATAACTCCTGAAAAAATAAAAAAACACAGAATAATAGGCCAGGTTTTTGACACATATTTTCTTGTGGAAATAGAAGATAAATTTTATATAATTGACCAGCATGCGGCTCATGAAAAAGTATTGTATGAACGCCTTATGAAATCCGTAAATGAACATAAGATTTATTCGCAAAATCTGATGCCTTCCATAGTGCTTAATCTGTCGATCAAAGACGCGTCAGTATTATCTCAAAATATGGAGATATTTGAAAGTTTCGGCTTTGAGATAGAAGAGTTCGGCGAGAGAGCATACAGAATAACTGCCGTACCTTCCGATCTGTTTAATCTGGATGTAAAGGAACTTTTTACGGATATACTGGACAATCTGATGGAGCCGTCAGCCGGTGAACCGAAAATACTTCTTGAAAGGATAGCTTCAAGAAGCTGCAAGGCGGCGATAAAGGGAAATATGAAGATGTCGATGATGGAGATACAAAAACTGGCGGATGAGTTGTTCGCCCTTGACGATCCTTATCACTGTCCCCATGGACGTCCGACTATGATTTCCTTATCCCACTACGAGCTTGACAGAAAATTCAAGCGTATAGTGTAAGAACCGGACTTCAAGTAAAAAAAATCGGAGCGTATCTATTATGAAAAAACCGTGTATTATTATCGCGGGGCCTACGGCAGTCGGAAAAACAGAACTGGCGGTGGGTCTTGCGAAAGAAATTAACGGAGCAGTTATATCGGCGGATTCGATGCAGGTCTATAAAGGCATGAATATCGGATCGGCAAAGATTACCCCTGATGAAATGCAAAATGTCGATCATTATCTGATAGATGAACTCGATCCGAAAGATGAGTTTAATGTCGTGATTTTTCAGCAGATGGCCAAAAAAGCAATGGAAAAGATTTACGCGAAGGGTCAGATACCTATTATCGCCGGAGGAACGGGATTTTATATTCAGGCTCTTCTTAGGGACATTGATTTTGCCGAAACGGGAAATGTACCGTCTCTGCGCTCAAGATACGAAAAAATCGCTGCAGAAAAAGGAGCAGAGGCTTTACACGAGCTTTTAAAACAAAAAGATCCAGCCGCAGCGTCTTTGATTCACTACAACGACGTCAAAAGAGTTATCCGGGCATTGGAATACAATGAGGAAACGGGATATGCGATTTCAGAACACAATGAAGAACAGAAAGTAAAAGAATCGCCCTATACCTTCGCGTATTTTGTCATCACAGACGACAGGCAGATTCTGTATGACAGGATAAATAAAAGAGTAGATAAGATGATGCAATCAGGTCTTCTTGAGGAAGTTACATGCCTTAAGGAAAGGGGCATGACTGCCGGAGACGTTTCGATGAAAGGCATCGGATACCGCGAGTTTTTCCCTTATTTCGAGGGCAAGACGACGCTTCAAGAAACAGTTGAAAAAATCAAACAGGACACGAGACATTTCGCGAAAAGGCAGATCACCTGGTTTAAGCGTGAAAAAGATGTGATCTGGTTTAACAGACAGGATTATGATAACGACACATCTCTTATTTTAAAATGGATGATAAATAAATGGAATGAAATTACAGAAAGAGACACAAATGAGTGATTTAAAAAAGAGATTTTATTTAACCGCAGGAATCAGTTCAGAGGTTTTTGATTTCGGAGAAAAGATACTTAAAGGCCTTAAGGACAGGTTTGACGCAATAGATGACAACGCGGAGATGAAACAGCTAAAAGTTCTCAACGCGATGCAAAAATGCAGGGTAAGCGAAGCGTGCATG
>CASEDW010000231.1 GCA_949286775.1 uncultured Eubacteriales bacterium
CTGATCTGCTTAAGCTTTTCACCCCATATCTCATCCGAACTGTAAAGACATGTTCCGGCCGGTCTTGACACTCCGTAATTTATAATATCAGAAAGTCTTTTTGAGAGTTTTTCCGCCTCTTTGAGCACATCTTCTATATCGGCGTCTTTTGCCTGTGTCCTCACTATAAAGCCAAAATCTGTTTCAAAGTTTGACAGTTCTTTTAGAATACGATTCTTTTCTCCTCTTGAAATCTTTTTTGAAAAATTAAATCCTGAAAATCCGGTGCTTATAACAAGGTATTTTCCTGTCAGCTTTATTTCAGCCGTAAGCCCGTAAAGCTTTGTCTTTAACGCCTCTGTTTCAACTAAAACCAGCAGTTCATCCTCAGCTTTGATTTCGCCGGTCTTTTTTATATTTTTATATATGGCATGTCTGCTTCTTCCCAAAGGCAGAAAACCTTCCGTTTTATCCGCAAATTTTACAAAAGCTCCTCCTGCTTCTTTTACGACTTTAGAGACATGTCCTAAATAAATATTGTTGATGAGCGACTCTTTATCAGGATCCGATATATAAAACTCCACGGCTTTATTGTTTTCAAACAGTGCCGTAGCGATCCTGTCTTTATCATTTACCGGCATACGCGCTATGACAAGTTTCTGATTCAATATTATCTGATCTCCTCTCCAAGCCTGCACAGCGGAATAAATTTATCATTTTTACGCGCGTACAGCTCTTTGCGGTGTATACCGAGCTTAACATCTCCGATGTTTATACCCTGTTCCTCAAAAAACGCGTCTAAAAGAAGCTGCGGTTTGAGATTGTCGACACTTCCTGAAGAAAGCTTTAGAAAAATGTCCTTATCGCCGATTTTCCAGCTGTATACAAGCGGCTTTATATCAGTCATCTTTTCATTTTTCTTTGTCTTTTTTAAAACGACAATCTCTTTTTTATTAAAGAACTCTTCCAGTTTATCTTTTAGACTTTCAAACAATTCTTCGTTGTTCTTAAAACTGATAATATAATCTGCCGCCGCGACAAGAGTCATGCATTTATTTGCCTTGTCTTCGGGAATCTTGACAACGCTCAAAACAGACATTCCTTCCGGCATCTGCGCGTTTAAAAGCTGTATCATCTGTTCTGACGACACCAGCGATTTCATATCGAGATCAAAGTACTCGCCCTCGCTTGTAACTCCGACTCCCAGAGGCTGGGCGAAGGACATGATGATATGGGGGCTGAATCCCTCTGAATAAGCCACATCAAGCCCCGCTCTTCTGAGCGCCTTCTGAAAAAAGCGCATTGTGTCGAGATGACCTATATATTTCATAGAACCTGTCTTTGTAAATTTAATTCTTACTCTCATAACAAATTCCGCCTCCGAATTTTCTTGCTCCGCATCCCGAACACTGCTGCCTGCAGTTTGGAGTGACTATGCCTTTTTTCGCCCTCTCCCACTCTCTTATCATAAATTCCTTTGTTACTCCGATATCTATAAAATCCCATGGGAGAAGTTCGTCAGTGCTTCTTTCACGATTTGTATAAAAATAAGGATCCATACCGAGCTCCTCAAAGGAATCCAGCCATTTCTGACGGTCGAACTGTTCTGACCAGGCGTCGTAGATCGCGCCTTTTTTGTAAACAAGCTCTATCAGGTCAGCAACTTTTCTGTCTCCTCTTGCTAAAACTCCCTCGAGAACAGATTCATCCGGATCATGATATTTATAGTGAATGCTCTTCTGATTGAGCTGCTGACAGATCGTATCTTTTACGATATGGGCTTTTTCTCTGAATTCGTCTTCTTTAGCCATAGACGCCCACTGGAACGGCGTAAAGGGTTTCGGAACGAAAAATGATGAACTTGCTGTAACAGATACTTTTCCGTTTCGCTTTTCCTTAGGAACATTGTCATAATACGCCATAGCTACTTTCTCACAGAGATAAGCTATTTCTTTCGCGTCCTCCTCAGTTTCAAAGGGAAGACCAAGCATAAAATATAGTTTTACTTTGTTCCATCCGCCTTTGAAAGCCTCTATAGCGCCGTTTAATATGTCTTCCTCGGTAAGCCCTTTATTTATAACGTCGCGCATTCTCTGGCTTCCTGCCTCCGGAGCGAACGTAAGACTGCTCTTCTTTATATCCTGCACCTTTGACATTACGTCAAGGGAAAACGAATCTATTCGAAGAGACGGAAGCGAAATATTAACTCCCTGATCAGGGCATATCTGCATCAGATAGTCGAGCAGCTTGGGCAGCTCCTCATAATCACTGGAACTTAATGAGCTCAGTGATATCTCGTCATATCCGGTGCAGCTTATAAGTCCCTGGGCGAGGCTTTTTACATGCTCTACAGGCTTTTCGCGAAGGGGTCTGTAGACCATTCCAGCCTGGCAGAAACGGCATCCCCTGATGCATCCTCTTTGTATCTCAAGAACTACCCTGTCCTGAACAGCCTGGATATACGGCACCACAGGTTTCGTCGGATAAGGAGCGTGTTCAAAATCAAGCACGATCTGACGCTCTATTTTTTCAGGCACACCATCCTCTGTCGGTTTAAAATCAGCCAAAGTTCCGTCCTCATTATAAGACGGCTCATAAAACATCGGAACATAAAGTCCTGGTATCTTCGCCGCTTCTTTTAAGAACTCCCTTCTGCTTTTTCCGGCTTTTTTAAATTCCCTGTATACATCAAAAAGACGGCTGTAACATACCTCGCCTTCGCCGATATAAAAAATATCGAAAAATCTGTAGATCGGCTCAGGATTGTACGAACACGGTCCGCCGCCTATTACTATTGGATCCTCCTCTGTTCTGTCTTCTGAATGAAGCGGAATATGGCTTAATTCCAGCACCTGCAAAACATTTGTATAACACATTTCGTACTGAAGAGTAATCCCTAAGAAATCAAAATCTTTTACCGGATCCTGGGATTCAAGAGTGAAGAGCGGTATATTCTTTTCACGCATGATTCTGTCAAGATCAACCCATGGCGAATATACTCTTTCGCACCATACGCCGTCCATCTTGTTGAACATGTCGTATAATATCTGGATTCCGAGATGCGACATTCCGACTTCGTAAACATCAGGGAAGCAGAACGCGAAACGTAAGTCCACATCTTTTTTGTCCTTCATCACGGCGTTCCACTCGCCGCCGATATATCTCTCAGGCTTTTCAACCTGCATCAGTATTTCTTCCGATAATGCTAATTTACGCATATGTTCTCTCTTTCTATATTAAATCTCATAATACTACGGATTCTTAAACGCTACGCACTCCCGAAATCCTTAGTATATTGTAAACGGTTAAAAAATTATAACCTTTTTAATTATCGACTTCAAGCGGATTGTATACTACTCAATTCCAACAAAAAAGAAGCGCTTTTTATGTGCTTCTTTTTTGTTATGATTAAATATTATAATTTTATCTGTATAATACTGTTCTTACAAAAACGAAATTATCCCAAACAAATTCACCGCCATATGCGACGCTATCGGCACCCAGATATTTCCGCTTTTATCGTACAGATACGCAAAGGCGAATCCTACGACGCTGCAAAAGATAAACTGGGTCATGTTTCCGTGATAAACGCCGAACATCAGTCCCGAAAACAATACTGCCCACTTGCTGCCGTAATAGTATCTTATGCGTCCGAA
>CASEDW010000232.1 GCA_949286775.1 uncultured Eubacteriales bacterium
CCAAATGTCCGCAAGTTCGTTGAAGATATGCCGAATCAGGACGGAAAGCTTGGATTTGTATTTAATACTCATGCGACTATGCCTGATCTGTTTGATCCGCTGGCTGTTCCGCGCATGCAGCAAAAAGGTCTTAAGATGGTAGACTGGAACGACTGGTACGGCAATTCATATATTCAGATATTCCCTGAACCTTATTATACGGCGGGACATCCCGACGAACAGGATCTCAATGAAGCCTTTGAATGGGGCGTAGAGCTTGGAAATAAATGTCAGGCGATTTTAAACGGCGAACCTTTTGAGTTCCCTGAAATGCCTCAGCCCAATATGACTCCTATGCACGCGAACGCGGCCATCATGCATTTGGGCGGTTTCCACAATATGCACGGAGCGCTCGTAAGAGATCCTGACAAATGTCTTTATCCTAAATGCCACATCTGTATGGATAACTGCACAAGAGACTATATAGAGCTTTCAGCGGAACCGCAAAAATACGGAAGCTGCGGCGATATGTGCGACGACAATCACGGATGCACATACTGCGAGATGCTCTGTCCTACAGGAGCGATACATCCTGTAGTTCCATATGAGGAAGCGTGTCCTGTGGGTAAAGAACATGGATCAGAACTGTTTGAATATGTTCTTGGAAAAGCAGAAGAAGCCGGAAAATTCAGAAGACTCATTCCATTTGATAAAGTCGGAAAAACAACACCGTTTTACAGTGTTCATAACAAACATCCAAGGCTTAAGGCTTTGAAGTTTGATGATGATAAATAACAAAAGTGAGGTATAAAAATGACAAGAGAAGAAGTTTTAAATCAGCTTATTGAGTTTGCCGCAAAATCATTTGGCAAAGATGCATCAACAATCAATGAAAAAACAAACATTGCAGAAGATCTTGGAAAGAAATCAGTTCAGGTTATCGGTATGTGCTCACTTATCGAGAACGAATTTGATGTAATGATCGCAATCGGTGATCTCCTTAAATTCGAGACAATGGGTGACCTTGCAGACTACGTTATGGAAGAGATGTGATAATACCAGGGTCAATAAGTTTTGACTGCTTCATGCTTGCATGAAAGTAGTCAAAAGATTAATTGACCCGCCAAAACATGAGGAAGAAAATGGGGCAGGGGCCCCATGTATTCCGAATGTTTTGCAGAATTGTGGGAGCACGAAGTGCGGAACAATTCGTCTGGTATTTGTGAGTTTAGGAAAAATCACGGTTGACTCATATATAACCCCATGTATTCCGAATGTTTTGCAGAATTGTGAGAGCACGGAGTGCAAAACAATTCTAAAAACTCATTTGTAACGATAAAGGAGAGAGGTCATGGCAAGCATTATTGATAAGTTTATCGAGCAGGCGAAGCAGAACCCAAAGAGAGTCGCTTTCCCTGAGTGCGATAATGAAATTATGATGGCTGCTGCTTACAAAGTGCAGAAATCAGGAATCGGAACAGCCGTTATGGTTGGAGACGGCGCTAAATTGACAGAGCTTTGCAAAGAGAGAGGATATGATCCTTCAGAAGTAGAAATCGTTGATGTGAACAACGCTGAGTATACTGATGATCTCGTAAAGAGATATGTTGAAGATCCTCATACAATGCTCAAGGAAAAAGGTGTGCGCAGAAGAATCGCTGATCCTATGTATTATGCGATGGCAATGGAAGCTGTAGGCGACGTTGATATTACTTTTGCCGGAATCAACTGTCCTACAGGCGACGTTATTCAGGCCGGAATCACAATGGTAGGTCTTGCCGACGGCATTGCGACGCCTTCAAGTATCGGACTTTTTGAGATCCCGGGATACGAAGGAAGCGAAGGAAATCTTCTTGTATTCGGAGATTCAGCGGTATGTGTAAATCCTGACGCTGAGCAGCTTGCTGATATAGCTATCTCAGCTTGTACTACAGTTTCAGAGCTGCTTAAATGGGATCCGAGATGCGCTCTTCTTTCATTCTCTACAACAGGAAGCGCTCAGCATGAGCTTCTTGACAAAGTTATCGAAGCGAAGAAGATCGCCAATGAAAAACGTCCTGACCTTAAGATCGACGGAGAATTCCAGCTTGACGCTGCGATCAATCCAAAGGTAGGAAAGAAAAAAGTTAAACATGAAAGCGAAGTTGCGGGACAGGCAAACATCATTATCTGGCCTGACCTTAACGCGGGAAATATCGGCGTAAAACTTGTACAGTTCTTTGCCGGTGCAAATGCTTACGGACCTATTCTTCAGGGATTCAGAAAAGTCGTATGCGACTGTTCAAGAAGCGCTCCTGTAGATGAGATCGTGGGCAATGTAGCTATGAGTGTTATCAGAGCAGGAGCTAATGACTGATCTGATTGTAATATTTGAAGAAAGGAAAACGTATCAAATTTGATGCGCGGGTAAAATAATGCACGTTAAACTTGGTAAAAA
>CASEDW010000233.1 GCA_949286775.1 uncultured Eubacteriales bacterium
AGAAATATTAAGCGAGCTCGGGCTTGATCAGATTCCGCCGAACAAAAGGATAATGTATTGTAATTTTGAGGAAAGAAAGCTCGTTGAGATAGCAAGAGCACTTTATGAAAAACCGGATCTTCTTATCATCGATGAAACCTCAACGGCACTCAGTAAATACGGACGAGATATCCTTTACAAAATAATGTACAAACTCCGTGATGAAAATAAATCGGTATTGTTTATTTCGCACGATATACCTGAAATCATGGAGGTTTGCGACAGGGTTACTATTTTGCGCGACGGAGTAATCATTAAAACTGTTGAAAAGGAAAACTATGATCCGCAGATAATGAAGCAGCTTATGGTCGGACGCGAGATCGAAGAGCATTATTACAGAACCGATTATAACAGACGTATAACTGATGATGTGGCGCTTAATATTAATAATGTATTTACAGCGTATCTTAAAAAGATATCATTTCAGCTGCATTTCGGTGAAATCCTTGGAATAGGCGGACTTACGGATTGCGGCATGCATGAACTGGGACAGGTAATGTTCGGTCTTCAGAAACCTGTCGCAGGAAAGGTTGTAACGTCTGACGGAACAGAACTTAAAAACGCTTCGACGGCATTGAAAAAGAAGATGGCTTATATCTCAAAAAACAGGGATAGGGAATCGCTGCTGCTTTCATCTTCAGTTATGGAAAATATCTGTCTGCCGTCATATTCAAAGATTGAAAAAGGTTTTTATATTTCGGATAAGAACGAGCGAAAATTTGCCGAAAGACAGGCCGAACTGCTCAGTGTTAAAATGAATGACGTAAAACAGAATGTACGCTTTTTATCAGGCGGAAATAAGCAGAAAGTTGCTGTTGCCAAGTGGCTTGGCACTGACGCCGATATTTATATTTTTGATTGTCCTACACGAGGAATCGACGTCGGAGTTCAGTCTGACATTTATGATCTTCTGACAGAACTGAAGGCAAAGAAAAAAGCGATAGTTATGATATCGGAGGAACTTCCGGAGCTTATCGGCATGAGTGACCGTATCCTGATCATGAAAGACGGCGAAATCACAGCTTCTGTTGACAGAGCTAAAGAAGTATCTGAAGATACATTGATCAACTATATGATTTAAGAGGTGGCAAAATGAAAAACGCCAGAAATATTATTTCTTTTTTGGGATTGGTTGTTGTTGTCGTTGTTTTGGAGATTGCCAGCGGCGGCGCACTGCTTACCCTTGACAATGTTTCAACAATAGTAAATGAATTATTTGTTTTGATGATCGGTTCCTGCGCCATGGTATTTCTTATGGCTCAGGCATGCATGGATCTTTCGATGATGGGCAACGCTGCATTTTCCTGTGTATTTGCTGTTTATGCTGCAAAGATAAATCCGTTTCTTGCTATTCCGGTAGGAATTGCGGTCGGAATTGCTATAGGCGTTGTAAACGGACTTATCCACACATACGGAAAAATCAATTCACTGATCACTACGATTGGCATGTCTTTTGTTCTTGCGGGACTTATGATGCTGGCCATGAATAATCAGGGTACTATTCCGGCGCCTATGGAAATGCATAAGATGGATAATACGGCGCTTCGAATAGTAGTGCTTGTGATCGTAGGAATAGCAGGCTGGATCCTTTTTGAACATACAAGATACGGCAAATACTGTAAGGCAATGGGATCTAATCTCGAAGCGGCAAGACAGTCGGGAATTAATATTAAGAAAATTAAGATGATTTCTTTTATGCTTGTCGGAGGAATATGCGGACTGCTCGCATTCTTCAGCATATTGAGAACAGGAACAGCTTCATCGTCTGTAGCGACAGGAACACAGTTTAATATTTTGATTGCCGTTCTTCTCGGAGGCGTTTCTATCACGGGAGGTTCGACATCAAAATTCAGAGCAGCGATAATCGGTTCGCTGACTATGGCTTTCCTTTCTGTAGGCATGACTATCTGCGGCGTGGATGTAACTATGCAGCAGTTTATCAAAGGAGCAATCTTCCTTGGTATTGTTACCGTAACTTATGATCGCCAGGGAATTGTAATAATTAAATAAAAAAGGAGATGAAAAAATGAAAAAAAGATTTGTAGCATTTATGGCAGCCGGAATTATGGCGGCATCGCTTTTCGCAGGATGCGGTTCATCTGACGGAGCATCAACAGATACTTCTAACGGTTCGGCAGCGGAAACTTCTGGAAATCAGACGGAGGATACATCTGCACCTGAGGAGGGAGAGTCTTCAGAAGAGCTTGTGACTGCCACGGAAGATTTTACTATAGGATTTCTTGACATGGCATTTGACGCTCCTCCTATAGTTCGTATGAGAGAGCTTATCAGGAGCGTTGTTGAAACAGCTGGCGGAGAACTTATATGTGAAGTAAGCGAAGCTTCAGCAGAATCTGAAATCAACGCATGTGAGAAACTTATAAGTGCGGGAGTAAGCGGAATTATAATGTCGCCGTCATCAGATGCGATTCTTCCTACTATCATATCTATGTGTGAAGAAAACCAGGTTTACCTTACTCTTACATTCAGAGACATCAAAGATGAAGAAGTTAAATCTATCGTTGAAGCGTCACCGTATTACGCAGGAAGTGCGTTTGAAGATGAATATACTGCCGGATACAATGTAATGACAACCGGATTTGAAAAGAATCCTGATATCAAACAGGTTGCACTGATTGCTCTTCCTGTAGGAGACAATACATCTGACGACCGTGTAGCGGGAATTCAGGCAGCGTGTGAAGAAAACGGAGCAGAGATAGTAGCAGAAGTAAGAAACATTGAGCAGGCAAGCGACGCAGTGGATGCTGTTGCAAACTTCGTTGCGGCATATCCTGATCTTGACTGTATAGCAGTTGCATCATGTCTTGATACCTCAGCCATTACGGCGCTTCCTGAAGCTATTAAGGCAACTGGAAAAACTGCTGATGATATCTGTATAGTATCAAGCGACGGCGGTGCTGATCTTACAAAACTCTTTGATTACGGATACGCAATCTCCGTAGGCGGCGGACAGCTTGAGATTGACCGAGGCGCAGCAGCTGCAATCTGCTTAAATGCAGTAACAGGAAACAAACTCGGAGAGCCTGTAAAGATTTCTATCCCTTATATGTATTTTACTTCTGTAGAAGATGTTGAAGATTACGCTATATACGTTGAAGGCGATACTCCGATCTGGACAGCTGATGAAATAGCTGAACACATCCTCATTAAAACAAATCCTGATTTGACTCCTGAAGATGTGCTTGAGTTTATCACAAATTACAGCCTTGACGATCTTAGAGAACGTCATGCAGACATTGTAAATCAGTAAGAATTATTGGTTTTTGAAAAAGTTTAAAATGTTTTTGCGGCGGAATTAACCGCCGCGAAAACAAAGAAGAAAACAAAGAATGGTGTGAAATATGAATAAAAATATTTTCCTGAGAATTATATATATACT
>CASEDW010000234.1 GCA_949286775.1 uncultured Eubacteriales bacterium
GAAATCATCAAATCAGACACAAAGATCACTATTGAATAAACGACTACTCACAATCACAGATATTGAAGTTTTTCAATATCTGTGATTGCTGTGTTTTTATACAAAAGGATTAGATTATGACAGACAGAAAAGCACGTATAGCAGTACTTGTATCGGGCGGCGGAACTAATCTGCAGGCCATCATCGATGCGGAAAAAAACGGTATAATAAAAAGCGGAACGGTTACACTCGTTCTTGCTAACAACTCAAAGGCATATGCGATTGAGCGCGCATCTAAAGCAGGCATTCCGTCGAAAGTCATCACGAAAAAAAGTTTTGACGGAGATCAGAATGCTTTTGAAGACGCGCTTATAAACGCTCTTGACGAAAACAAGACAGACCTTATAGTCCTTGCCGGATTTATGTCTATCTTAAGCAAGCGCTTCACGAAACATTTTGAAAACAGAATCATCAACGTGCATCCGTCCCTGATTCCTTCCTTCTGCGGCCAGGGCTTCTATGGGCTTAAGGTTCACGAAGCGGCCCTTGAAAAGGGAGTAAAAGTTACGGGAGCAACAGTTCATTTTGTAAATGAAATACCCGACGGCGGCAAGATCATCATGCAGAAAGCTGTCGAAGTTCTTCCCGGGGACACGCCTGAGATTCTTCAAAAAAGAGTAATGGAGCAGGCCGAATGGAAAATCCTTCCGGCTGCCGTTGAACAGATATCAAAAGAAATCATCGAACATTAAATACACGGAGGCTAACATGGAAATTTATAAAATAAACAATATCGCGGAACTTATCGAAGGCAATTCTTATGTAGGACGAGGCATCGTTGTCGGAAAAACTCCCGACGCGAAAAACGCTGTTTCAGCTTACTTCATCATGGGAAGAAGCGCTAACAGCCGCAACCGTATCTTCTCTGAAAAAGAAAACGGCGATATCTACACAGAGCCTTTTGACGCTTCAAAGGTAGAAGATCCGAGCCTTATAATATATGCCGCTGTACGTAAGTTTGAAAATAAACTCATCGTTACAAACGGAGATCAGACAGATACGATATACGAAGGTCTGGAAAAAGGCAAAGGCTTTGCCGAGGCTCTCGAATCACGCTGCTTTGAGCCTGACGCTCCGAACCTCACTCCGCGTATCAGCGCCATGCTTACATTTGACAACTCTGATTTTACATACCGCATGAGCATCTTAAAGAGTATTGACGCCGGAGGAACCGACTGCGCGAGATATGAATTCTCATATCCTTCAAAACCGGGTCTTGGCCATTTCATCCATACATACGTATGCGACGGAAATCCAATCCCTACTTTCCAGGGCGAGCCTGAAAGAGTTGCTCTTTCAGATTCTATCGATGAATTTACCGACAGTCTCTGGAACGCCCTTGACAAAGACAATAAGATTTCTCTCTATGTTCGTTATACAGATCTTGCCACAGGCGAAGTTCAGACAAGACTTATCAATAAAAACAAATAATTTGATCGAAAGGTGTGAAAAAAATGAAAGAATTCGAATTAAAATATGGATGCAACCCAAATCAGAAACCGGCAAGGATTTATATGAACGACGGAAGCGATCTTCCTGTTGAGATCTTAAACGGACGTCCCGGATATATCAACTTCCTTGACGCGTTTAACTCATGGCAGCTCGTTAAAGAATTAAAAGAAGCCCTCGGACTTCCTGCTGCGGCTTCATTCAAGCACGTAAGCCCTACGTCTGCTGCCGTAGGAACAGTTCTTCCTGAGAAACTCAAAAAGGCATGCTTCGTAGACGACATTCCTGAACTTGATGAATCTCCTCTCGCATGCGCTTACGCAAGAGCAAGAGGAACAGACCGTCTCTGCTCCTTCGGCGACTGGGTAGCTCTTTCCGACGTATGCGACGTTACAACGGCAAAACTCCTTAAAAGAGAAGTTTCCGACGGCGTTATCGCTCCGGGATACGAGCCTGAAGCCCTTGAAATCCTCAAATCAAAGAGAAAAGGCGGCTACAATATCGTAAAGATCGATCCAAACTACGTTCCTGAAGAAAAAGAGACAAAGCAGGTATTCGGCATCACTTTCGAGCAGGGCAGAAACAACTACAAGATCAGCCCTGATCTCTTTACAAATATCGTTACAAAAAACAAAGACCTTCCTGAAACAGCCGTAAGAGATCTCGTTGTCGCTCTTATCACGCTTAAATACACACAGTCAAATTCTGTATGCTTCGCTGTCGACGGACAGGCCATCGGCGTAGGCGCCGGCCAGCAGTCCCGTGTTCACTGTACACGTCTCGCAGGCGGAAAGGCAGACACATGGTTCCTTCGCCAGTCAGACAAAGTGCTCAATCTTCCGTTCAGAGAAGACATCGGCCGTCCTATCAGAGACAACGTAATCGACGGCTATATCAACCAGAATGAAGAAGACGTATGCGCTGACGGAATCTGGCAGAATTATTTCACTGAGCAGCCTGCTCCGTTTACAAAAGAAGAACAGAGAGCATATCTTGATACAATCGACAA
>CASEDW010000235.1 GCA_949286775.1 uncultured Eubacteriales bacterium
AAATGAGATAAGAGCCGACGGATTTTATTTAAATAAAGATTCAAGAAGAGTATTTATCAACAACGCGGAGATAAATCTTACAGCGAAAGAATTTGATCTCCTGGAAATTCTTGCATATCATCCAAATAAGGTTTACAGCAGAGAACAGCTGCTTAAGATCATCTGGGGAGACGACTACCCGGGCGATGTAAGAACTGTTGACGTACACATAAGACGTCTCAGGGAAAAGATTGAAGAAAAACCGGGTGAACCGAAATATGTTCACACAAAGTGGGGAGTTGGTTATTATTTCCAGGCGTAATAAAATCAGAAAGTACTCGTTCTTCAGGACTTTGCGTTTCAGGATTATCCTGATTATGATTATTATCGGAATAGGTACGGCTGTTTCCATTTCAAGCGCTGTTGTTCGGGGCTATGAAAGTATGGCCGTCCAGATGAGAACGGCTATCGTAAAAAACCAATGTATTATGCTCGCCAATCAGCTCGCCTCTGTCGATTACCTCAACAATCCGACGAACGCCATAGTCAACGCCAGGATAGACATGATAACAAGCATTTACGGCGGACGTATCCTGATCGTTGATGAGGATTACAAGATCATTAAAGACACCTTTGATCTTGACAAAGGCAAATATATGCTTTCGTCTATTGTTATCGACTGTTTCGGCGGAACTGAATACAGCCATTACGATGCTGATAACGATATAGTTGAAATGGCGGTAACTATAACGTCGACAGAAGAGCCTGAAAGCGAAGTCATAGGTGTCATGCTTACGAGCTTTTCTACAAAGGAGATTGCCAATATCAGAAAAACTCTCGAGCGAAATGAAACCCTTGTATTGGGAGTAAGCATAATTGTTATCGTAGTAGTGGGCCTCTGGGCGTCATGGCTTCTTGTAAGGCCGTTTAAGAAGATCACTTCTGCCATAGACGCTATGGAAATAGAGCCGATCTCAGTTTACGACTATTATGAAACACAGCAGATAACAGACGCTTTTAACCGTCTTATCGATAAGGTCAATACCATGGAAGAAAGCCGGCAGGAATTCGTATCGAATGTGTCGCATGAATTAAAAACGCCTCTCGCGTCGATTAAAGTTCTCGCAGATTCCCTTATGATGAATCCTGACGCGGATATCGAGCAGTACAAAGAATTCATGAAAGATATCTCGGAAGAGGTCACAAGAGAAAACGCTATCATTTCCGATCTTCTTTCTCTTGTATCCATGGATAAAAATATCGAGGGACTCAATATACAAAAGGTAAATATCAACGATCTGATTGATCTTGTAGTAAAACGTCTTAAACCTATAGCTGATCTGGCAAATGTAGAGCTGATAGTTGAAAGCTTTAAGAATGTCGAAGCTGAAGTTGACGAAACGAAACTCACTCAGATAATTACTAATATTACCGAAAACGCAATTAAATATAATAAACCTGAAGGCGGCTGGGTGCGTATCACCTTGAACGCGGATCATCAGTATATGTATCTTACGATTTCCGATTCGGGAATAGGAATTCCAAAAGAAGCGCAAGAGCGTATCTTTGACAGATTTTATCGCGTTGATAAAAGTCATTCGCGGGAAATCGGAGGCACGGGACTCGGACTGGCAATTACAAAGAGCGCCATAAATATGCATAAAGGCGCTATACGTGTCAGCAGCGTTGAAAACGAAGGAACTACTTTTTCGATCAGAATTCCTTTGATACATATAGCTTAAGGGGGAAAATAAGTATGAAAAAAGTTTTATCTCTGATCTTATTATTTTTCCTGTTTATAACCGCATGTTCACCGGCTGAAAATGAAGCCGGCTCCAGTCTGATGTATTTTATCAACAAAAACGGCAACGGCCTTGATACGATACAGATTGAAAAGCTTGACAGCGATCCTGAAAAAGCGGCGCAGAAACTTACTGAATATTTTATGGATGAATCGATTATTCCAGAAGGAATGAGCACTGTTCTTTCAAATTCCATAACAATAGACTCGGTCAGAGTCAGAAGAAGCACCGTGATTATTGACTTAAAAGGCGATTACGGTTCGATTTCAAATACGAAAAAGCTTCTTTTAAGAGCCGGACTTACTAAAGCTTACGGTCAGATTGATGGAATAAAGCTGATAGATATTACTATTCAAAAACAGCCGCTGCTTGATTCAGACGGAAACGAGTTCGGGCCGATGTCAGCCGACGCTTTTGTGGCGCCTAAGGGCGATACGCTGAACGACTATAAAAGTACTGTGATGGAACTTTATTTTCTCGATGCTAACGGCAATATCGCTAAGGAAAAGAGAAACGTATATTACAGAAGCAGCGTGCCGCTGGAACAGGTAGTCATGCAGGAACTGATTAAAGGGCCTTATATAGAAGGCAACGTTTCGGCTTTTCCTCCTGAAATTGAGTTCAACAACGTCATGATACAGGAGAAAATAGGATACGTCGATTTCTCGGAAAGCATATATTCTTTGATGGAAGGATATAACGCAAGGAAAGCATTTCAGACTATTTCGAGAAGTTTTCAGGCTGTCTGCGGAGTAGACGAAGTTCAGTTTTCGGTCAACGGCGATTCTATGGTTCGTGTAAACGGCGTTTCACTGGAGCGTCCGTTTTAAACAGTTATTTTACTAATTATAAGGAGGAGAAACCTTTTGAGGCGAAGGCCTTTATCTGCAGCGTTTCTCTTGCTCATTGCATTTATTGTCATAATAAAATTATCGGGGCTCTGTCTTTGGCAGAGCCTTTTTTTGCCCGAAGATATGATAAATGACATAAAAAGCGACAGAGAATATTATATTTCCGGAACGATTACGAAAAGAGCAGAGAAACAAAATTCTTATTTATATATTCTATCCGACTCCGTTATTTTTGATGGAGAAGGCAATTCTTATTCACTTCAAAATATTCAACTGTATTTTCCAAAAACAGAATCACTGATAAAAATAGGTTCGATAATCAGAGTATACGGGAATCCTGAATTATTTGAAAACGCTTCTAATCCTGGAGGTTTTAATCAGGCCGACTATTACGCGTCGCAAAATTCTTTCGCAAGCATGTATATAGAAGAATATGATCTGCTTGAAGAGCCGGATTTTAGCTTTGGCGAGGCGCTTGAAAATATAAAATCAGTCATAAAAGAAACTATAGAAAAAAACATGAGTGAAGGTTCCGCCGCCGTTTTGTGCGCGATGCTTTTAGGAGATAAAACTGATCTGGGGGACGATTTGAAATCGGATTATTCGGCTTCGGGATTGAGCCATATACTTGCGGTTTCGGGGCTTCATGTGAGTATAGTCGGCCTGTCGATTTACAAGGTATTAATAAAATTAAGGATTGGAATAATAGCGGGGTCAATAACGGCGTCAATTGCTTCCTGTTTTTACTGCGTATTTACAGGCGGAAGCGAATCGGCCATGAGAGCGACGATAATGTTTATAGTTATGCTCACAGCAAAATGCATCCTGCGCAATTATGACAGCATCAACGCCCTTAGCCTTGCCGGCATAATAATTCTGCTGATAAGGCCTTTGAGCCTTTTTAACGCCGGGTTTCAGCTGAGTTTTTCGGCGGCTTTTGGCGTAGGGAGTCTATATCCTGTTTTATTGAGAAAACTGAACATAAAGAAAAAAGAAGGGTTAATTAACGATCTTTTGTACAGGATAAAAACTGGAGCGCTGATTTGGGTATCTGTCAATATAACAACACTGCCTTTTCTTCTCTATAACTTTTCTCAATTTCCTGTATATTCCGTTATTTCAAATATCATTTTTGTTCCCATGGCTTTCGCGATCATGATGATGGGTATAGCGGGAATTACCGCGTGCCTGCTGCTGCCTCTTTTAGGACAGGCCATATTATTTATACCCGATGTTCTTATAAAATCTCAGATACTCTTTGGAGAACTTACAAGAAAACTTCCGTTTGCCATGCTCACCACAGGAAAACCTCATAACTGGCAGTTTATGCTGTCGCTTTTAGGAATAGCGCTGTTTATATTTTTGATTAACCGTAAAAAGTCTGATATAAGTCTGATGGCGGGCTCTCTCGTTTTTTCGACAGTGGTTTTGCTTCATATACCCGAAGGTTTTAAAATTACTTTTCTTGACGTCGGACAGGGCGACGGTATCGTCATAAATACAGACGACAACAAGACCTTTATCGTGGACGCCGGAAGCAGCAGTGAAAATGATCCCGGTAAATATATTTTAGAACCCTATTTAAAGAGCAGCGGCATAACTTATATAGAGGGAATAATGCTGACGCATATGGATGAAGACCATGTAAACGGC
>CASEDW010000236.1 GCA_949286775.1 uncultured Eubacteriales bacterium
AAGGCCTCCTGTGATTTTAGTGTATATCACAGGAGACCTAATAGGAACCCTTTATTTTTATTTACAGAAAAAATTTCATACTCTCTTCATTTTCCTGACTCTATACCCTTCTTCGCAAAAAGACATTTCACTCAGAGTTAAAGAAGCAAAAACAAGACATCCTTTAATGAAATCATTTCCGGGATGTGCCTTTAAGATGCGCAAGAGGGACAGCGTCAATATGTACATAAAAACAGGGAGCAATACATTAAGCAGCTCCCTGTTTTAGTCAACTTATCTTGGTTTATTAAATTTTTTATTTTTTAAACTTCGGATCATTTTCCACAGTTTTTGCATCTGCGACCATTTTTACGCGGAACGGCTCTTCTCCTTTATGTAATGGTGTCCAAACCTGTGCGAAGAATTTATCAACCTCCGCCATTTCGCCGTATTTCCATTCACCGCACATACATTCCTTACACCAATGTCCTGCAAACAATACAAGATAAGGCGTAGCTTCGAATTCATGTCCGAACGCGCATTTCCATTTAAGAGGAGTATACATATCTCCCTTTGTCATCGTTTCAGACAGGCACTCTCCGCCTCTGAACTTTGCGGCCTGACGCATATCTTCAATATCAAGTTCCTCTACAGGCTTTGTTTCATCAAAGCCGTGATCCAGATAATTCGGAAGATCGATCGGTTTATAAAGTACGATGTCCTTCCAGTCTTTTGGAATAGCTTCATATTTTTCGCGTGAGCCGAACCACACTTTTATTCTCTCTTCGTCGCCGTCAGCTACAAACTGAAGCACGCCTCCCGGCTGGCTTATTACCTGTTTTGTATGCTCCTTCTGCTGTTCCGGAGTAGGCATTACAAAATCCGGACCTGCCGCTTTCATCATTTCCATGAATCCCATCTGTACTTCTCTCATCTGTTGATCAAAAGATTTCGTCCTGAACGGAACCATCTCTTCAAGCTCATCAGCGTCAGTATAAAAATGTCCGTGGAAATTTCCTGTCGCCATCCAGTTAGGATCGTTTGTCTGACGTACATCGCCTCCCATAGCAAGTGAAAAGCTTGCGCATGTCTGTCGATAATCCTTTCCGCCGCTTAAATTATAAACGCGTTTCCAGAATTTTTCAGATTCCTTTCCAAGACATATATTTCTCATAAGATTTCCCGAATCCTCGGCATTCGACCATTCAAGACAGTTATTATACGGCTGGTGGCTTAAAATAGCATATTCACCGCTTGCCGGATTTACGGGAAGCATACCTGTCTGCCTGATAGATACCCAGTATTTCAATCCGGATTCTATTACAGCGCGCTCTGCTGCACATTTACTGAGTGCATAATAATCATAAATTGAAGGCTTAAGCGGATCCCCGACTCTTCCCCAATGTATCGGAGGCATTCTGTCGCCGGTCTGCGCAACAGTACCTATATATACAAAATGCGTAGTTTCTGTCTGTCCGAACTCTTTTATTGCGTTCAGCATTGATAACGTCGACCCGTAATTTACCATCATCGCTTCAACGGGATGTTCATCTGCAAACGGAGATAAAAACGCTCCGACGTGCAATACATAATCTGCGTTCTTTACGCCTTCGCGGAGCTTATCATCATCTTTAAGATCGCCCCATATTATCTCTATGTCATTTTTATACGGCTCAAGAATCTTGTGGTTTTTATCCGACGGACGCGCTATTATCCTTAAAACAAACTGGTCCTTATTTTCCATAAACTTTTTCATAGTCTCCTGACCCATCGTTCCGGTTGCGCCTGTTAAAAATACTATTTTCTTCATATATCTTTTTCTCCTTTTTCAGCTTAATGGTCTAACGAACAAATCATAAATTTCTCGCAACATCAAACGCTTCATGTATTGCGTTCAATGCTCTGCGTGCTTTTACCGCGTCTCCAACTTTATAATAAGGAATATTTTTTTCCTCACATGCCTTTATGATATCGTCTGCATTTCTCGATTTTGATCCTACGGCTATCACAACAAGATCAGCATCGAGTTCAACCGGTCCGCCCTCATTTTCGGCATATACCTTATGATTCGTTATACGTGTGCATTTTGTATTTACCATAGTTTTTATGCCGGCTTTTTCTATCGACATATTCACGGCTATCTTTCTCATGTCTCCAAGATCTTTGCCTACAGCATCCATCATTTCTATAACCGTAACATTGTTTGAATCAGATTTGATAAATTCCGCAACTTCAAGACCGACAAGTCCGCCGCCTATAATAACTATATTTCCATCAGCTTTTATCTTATTTTCAAGGATCTCATGGGAATTTTTTACATATTCCGCGTCAACGCCTTCAAACGGCGGAATAACCGGCTCGGCGCCGACTGCTATTATTACCGCGTCCGGTGAAATTTTATCTATTACACTCTTATCAACTTTTGTATTCAAATGTATCTCAACGCCTGTATCTTTAGCATTCTCAGCCGCCATCTCAACCGCTCTTGCCATATCTGATTTTCTCGGAGCAACTCCCGCAAGAAGCATCTGACCTCCTAAATGATCAGATTGCTCATAAATTACAGGCACATGTCCTCTTTTTGTCAATATATCCGCAGCTTCAAGCGACGCTATACCGCCTCCTGCTATCAATACTTTCTTAGGCTTGTCCGCTGTTTTAAGTTCATATTCCGCTTCATGTCCTATAGCGGGATTTCTCATACAGCTGATATGATCTTTTGTCGGGTCTACAAAATAATCGTAGCATCCCTGATCACACCCTACGCAATATTTGATAGACGAAAGTTTTCCTGCTTTGGCTTTATTGCAAAACTCAGGATCAGCGAGCTGCGCCCTTGCCATAACAACGAGATCAGCTTTATCCTCGTCAAGGATCTGCTCTGCAAATTCAGGCGTATTGATTCTTCCTGCAGGCATAGTAAGCATTCCTGTTTCTTTTCTTATCCTTGAAGCGTCCTCTACATTAAATCCGTTAGGAAGATCTATCGGCGGCGTCTCAAACATGACTGCTGCCGTAAGAATATTTCCTCTTGAAATATTGAGAACGTCCACACCCTTTTCCTTTGCCATTTTGCAGAATCTTATAATATCTTCAACGGTAAGTCCGCCCGGCAGAAAGTCATCGTGGCAGTCTATTCTCATGAATACAGGCATATCCTCCGGTATATTTTTTCTGATAGACTCAATACACTCCAGCGGGAATTTTGCCCTGTTTTCAAAAGAGCCGCCGTATTCGTCCGTCCTGTGGTTAATACCTCCGGAAAGGAAAGAATGCGGAAGATAATTGTGCGCGCAATGGAATTCAACTGCATCGAATCCGGCTTCCACAGCTCTTTTAGCCGCTTGTCCGTATGCTTCGACTACCTGATGTATCCTGTCTATAGAAATAGCCGGTATTGTATATTCCGGAGATACAGGCATATCCGAAACAACAAGTACTTCAGCTGTAGGATCCATTCCTACTGCGAGAGAACCCTGCCAAAGCTGAACGCACATCTTTCCTCCTGCCTCATGCACGGCGTCGCACAATTTCTTAAGTCCTGGAATATATTTATCTTCGCTTATAGCCATAAACCCTTTAGGCGAGCTGGCTGAGTCAACGCTGCACACCTCAGTCGTATTCATTCCTACGCCACCTTTCGCGCGTGCAACATGATAGTCTATGAGTTTCTGATTTACTTCACTCGAGTCCTTTCCTGTCATATGCGTTCCCATTCCGCTCATGACGATCTTGTTTTTCAATTCAAGTCCTCTTATCTTTATAGGTGAAAATAATTTTTCAAACGCCATATCCGTACCTTCTTCCAATATATTTTTCTCTTAATTTATTTTTGCTCAGCATTTTTATATTTATGCAATTGTCAGCAATCAATTTTTCTGACAGCTTCATACGCTTCTGATACAGCTGTAAATATATTCCTTGCCTTTACACTGTCTCCTATCGAAATCACCGGACAGATATCCTTATAAGATTCCGCTGCATCGAACGAGCCGCAGTATCCGAGCGCCATAAGCAAAGTATCGCACTCAAGTTCCTTAACGCCTTCTTCTGTCTCAACTTTAACTTTACCTTCCTCAACAGATAAAAGCTTTGTTTTTACATGCACTTCTATACCTGCTCTTTGCACTAACTCCATAAGCTGCATGTCGTTCATAGGAAATCCCGGAGTTGGAAGCAGCTTTTCCGCCATTTCAACTATTGTCACGTGTTTTCCCATATGCGCGAAATGAACCGCTGTTTCCGTTCCGACAAGACCGCCTCCGGCAACTATAACTTTATCGCCGGTATTTACAAGATTTTCCAAAGCCTCTTCAACCGTATATACAAACGGTCTGTCGAGACCGTCAATGCTTTTTGGCATAAGAGGGCTTCCGCCTGCCGCCCATATAATCACATCCGGTGCAAATTCTTTGACTTTATCCGGTGTAGCCTCTGTCATGCAATGAAGCTTAACACTGCTTTTTGCGATCCTTATGGCATAATAGTTGCTTAACGCTTCCATATCCTTCTTCATATATGGCTGTGCCGCAGAATATGCCTTCCCTCCTATTCGGGATTTTTTCTCCCAAAGTTCAACATCATGTCCTGCTTCCGAAGCCATAAGAGCCGCTGCACATCCTCCCGGTCCTGCTCCGACCACAAGTACCCTCTTCTTTGTTTTTGCCTTTTCTATACTGCGCTCCATTTCATATCCGCAAATAGGATTGACCGCACAACCGGCTCTCTTTCCGGCGAAAACCTGCCCTATACAGCCGTCGTTACATGATATGCATGGACGGATATCTTCTGTCTTTCCTGCAATCACCTTATTCGGAAGCTCCGGATCAGCCAGAAGTCCTCTTGCCATGGCCGTAAAATCACAGCAGCCTGTTTTAAGAGCCTCCTCGGCTTTTTCCAGATTTCCCAATCTTCCGTGTGTTATAACCGGAATCGATACACTCTCGCGTACTGCCTTTGCAGCTGCTATCTGAGGAGTCATCTCCTGAAAATATACAGGCGGCATTGAATCATACCACTTTTCATAACATCCCACATCGACATGAAGTGCCGCTACACCTGCTTTTTCAAGCATTTTGGCAATCTCTATTCCTTCTTCAATGCCTCGGAATCCGTATTCCGCCGGAAGATCATGGCTCGCCGAATATTTTACTATTACCGGAAAACCGTCTCCTCCTTCTTCCTGTGCCGCCTTTACCATGTCCAGAAGGAATTTCATTCTGCCTTCAAGATTGCCGCCGTATTCGTCACTTCTTGTATTCCAGCAAGCAGTCATAAACTGATCTGTAAGATATCCGCCGTAAGCATGTATCTCTATTGCGTCAGCTCCTGCCGAAACGGCTAATTTTGCAGTATTTCTGAATCCTTCTAAAATAACCCCTATCTCTTCCTTTGTCAGTTCATGGCATTTAACTCCCGGAGCGTGGAGCCACTCACATTCAGACGCACTGACAGGTACCATATATTGCGGCGAAGGTCCTCCAACACGTCCGCACCCTGACATAAGCTGCGGGCACACATAACATCCGTTTTCATGAGCGATATCACATATCTTTTTAAAGTTATCAACGTTATCTTTTGTTAGCAGCATTGAAGCCGACGTATCTTCAAAAGCATTAGTAACCATAGTGTTGCACATGATCATGGCAGCGCCGCCTTCTATTCTTGCTTTATAAAAGCCTACCGTATCATCAGTATAATCTCCGTTATGTATACCCATAGGAGCCATTATCATTCTGTTTTTAAGTTCAAGTCTGCCTATCTTTCCTTTTTCTTTAATCAAAGTCATATGCCCTCTGCTTTCTATCATTATCTGATTATATGTCACTGCTGGTTTCTGAGTGCTCCGAGCAAAACACGGTAAGTAAGCCTGAGAGTTTTTATCCTCCAGATATTGTCTGTGCCTTTTTCGAGATCATCCACATAGTATCCGAAGCCTTCATATGTCGATCCGTCATCTTTATATGTGTGATAATCGTTAAGCTTTGTCAGAAGCCTTGCATGGTTTTCATCCTGAAAGCTTACTATCATATTGTGCCCCATATGCATCGGAACCATTGTGTCGTTGCACACAGCTTTATTCTGCTCTATCTGCATCTCACGAACTGTATATCCCGGCTGTCCGTTCCAGTATGTCTCAAATCCGTCGCTGACAAATACTTCGTCCATCAGATCCCATTCCTGATTATCTACGCACCAGAAGTATTTGTTTTTAACGTTCATTATCACAGGAATTTCGGCAAGTTGAGCCGGGGTATATGGTTTCTGGCATCCCTTTAAAATTTCTCTTTCAAGTTCTTTTGTGTCTTTAAAATCCTCTAATGTCATATTTTCCCTCCTTTTGCCTTGATTTAGATCTGATTGAATTAAGTATTGTTTTCTCAGATCTGCTTTATTAACCGTTTTCATTACTTAATATTCTATACTCATCGATTCATTCGTTAAATAAATGTCATATTCTGTTGCAATCCGCATATGAATATTTTTCAAGAAATTTATCTCACATGAAACAAATATTGTTTTTCACTATTTTTTAAATTATACTTTGGTTAATAAATTTACAGGAAAGGCGGTATAATTATGGAAAACATAACATCTGAACAGATATATAATATCCT
>CASEDW010000237.1 GCA_949286775.1 uncultured Eubacteriales bacterium
CATTGACGGAGCATATGAGATCCCGCTTGCAACAAGAGAAGTCGGCTGCACTGTGGACTATGTAGCCGGAAGAAACCGCTATATGGGATACCTTCTTTCTCTTTGCAAGTTCAGTTTTAAGAATATAAGAGTCGGAATCGACGCTGCGAACGGCGCTGCCTGGAGTATAGCAAAAGCTGTGTTCGACGCCCTCGGAGCGAAAACCTATGTTATAAACGCCGAACCGAATGGCTACAATATAAATAACGACTGCGGAAGCACTCATATAGAACATTTGCAGAAGTTTGTGGTGGAAAAGGGACTTGATATTGGATTTGCTTATGACGGAGACGCTGACAGGTGTCTCTGCGTCGATGAAAAAGGTAATGTCCTGACGGGCGATCATATTATCTATATTTACGGCAGATATATGAAGGAAAGAGGAGTCCTTACGAACAACAAAGTAGTAACAACAGTGATGAGCAATTTCGGACTTTACAAAGCCCTCGACGCCGTTGGAATCGAATATGAAAAGACTAAAGTAGGCGATAAATACGTATATGAAAATATGGTTAAGAACGGCCACAGGATCGGCGGAGAGCAGAGCGGTCATATCATATTTACGAAATACGCAACGACGGGAGACGGAATTCTCACAAGCCTTAAGATAATGGAAGCGATGATCGCGAAAAAAGTTCCTATAAGCGAACTTGCCGAGCCTCTTGTTTTATATCCACAGGTATTAAAAAATGTGAGGGTAAAAAGCAAAGCAGATACGTTAAATGACAGCGACGTTCAGGCCGCGGTAAACAGAGCAGCCGATGAACTTGGAGATAACGGAAGGATTCTCGTAAGAGAAAGCGGAACGGAGCCTCTTATAAGAGTTATGGTCGAGGCCGGTTCGGATGAAATCTGTGAAAAATATGTTGACGGCGTTATAGACGTCATCAGAGCAAAAGGTCACATGGAGTAAATATAAAAAGAACTGAAGCAATGAACACATGGTTGTTGCCTCAGTTCTTTTTTAAAATGAAACGAAAATGGAGGTTCCTTTTCCTATGGCGCTTTCAAGACTGATTTCCGCCGAATGAATCTGCGCGATATGTTTTACTATCGCGAGTCCCAGGCCTGTTCCGCCTGTTTCGCGGGAGCGGCTTTTGTCTACACGGTAAAATCTTTCGAAGATCCGCTCCTGATTTTCAGGAGAGATGCCGATGCCGGTATCTTTGACGCACAGAGTCGGATGATTATCCGTCATGACAACGCTTACCCTTACTGAGCCGTTTTCGGTGTTGTATTTGACGGCGTTCTGTATAAGATTGTCGATCATTTCCCGGATAAGTCCTTTGTCGGCGTGTATTGAGGCCGATACTCCGGCGCATGAAAGATTTATATGATATTTAGCGGCAAACGCCAGCTGGTTTTCAACGCATTCCTTTGCGGTTTCGTACAGATCGACTGTTTCAAACGTCCGCGGAAGTTCATGGTGATCAAGCTCCGACAGCTGAATGATATCGGTTATCAGCGAGAGAAGATTGTCGGTATTGCGGTGTATCTGATGTATTATATGAACTTCAGATTCAGGCGTTATCAGACCGTTTTCCATAAGTTCGCAGTAACCTGAAATCGCTGTAATCGGAGTTTTAAGTTCATGCGAAACATTCGCGGTGAAATCCTGACGCATTTTTGCCGCCGCGAGAATGTTTTCGTGCTGTATCCTTATCTTATTGACAAAAGGTTCGAGTTCCTTGTAGGTAGGGACGGTATGGCTGTTGTCCAGATTTTCAGCCATTTCTCTTATGGGGCGAAGGAGCTGTTTTGTCAAAAGGTGCCCTATGAAAACACATCCCAAAAGGATAAGTATTGAAATAACGACGATGATAGGCAGCGCGCTCAGGAAAACACCGAGGATCGTTATGGCTTCTGTGGATACGCGCAGCACAGTGCCGTTGTCCAGCAGCAGCGCGTAGTAATACGTATCCATGTTGAAGGTGTCGGAATGACGGGCGATCTCGCCTTCGCCTGTTTTAAAGGCGTTCTGTATCTCCGGGCGGTCAATATGGTTTGAAAGACCCGACGCGTTTTTTTCATCATCAAACAGAACTGTTCCGTCAGAATCTATCCATGTTATACGAAATGTATCGGAGCTGAAGCTGCTTAATAAATCCGACATATCGTCTTTATTCGTATAGGCGTTTTGAAATATGTCGGTCTGCATTAACAGCTTTGCGTTCTGCTTAAGGTCTTTTTTTACCTGATTTTGAAACTGGCCGTAAAATATAAACGTTATCGCTATCGTGGCGGTGATGATCGCAATCAGCGCGATCAGAGCCAGACAGTAATTAATGCGCTGTTTCATTATTTATTCATCTCCGCCTTCGGCTGATATCGAATATCCTACGCCTCTTACAGTATGTATCTGAGAGCCCGCGTCTCCGAGTTTCTGACGCAGCGTTTTTATGTGCATGTCCACGGTGCGGCTTTCTATTTCAAAATCGACTCCCCATACATGGCGCATTATGGCTTCGCGGCTCAGTACATGCTCTTTATTTATCATCAGATACCGCAGAAGCTCGTATTCTTTCAATGTCAGATTGATATTGTGTTCATTTACATAAACGGCGTGTCTTTCATGGTCGAGGGCGATATTGCCGACGTATATTTTCGAAGACACGGTTTCCGTAGAACGTCTGAGCAGAGCGCGGATTCTTGATAAAAGTTCCATTACTGAAAACGGTTTGCGGATGTAATCATCCGCTCCGTTGTCGAGTCCTTTTACCATGTCCATTTCAGTTGTTTTAGCGGTGATCATTATCACCGGAATATTTTTGCTCTTTGGAGAGCTTCTGAGCTTGCGTATTATTTTATATCCGTCTTCGTCAGGAAGCATAATATCCAAAAGGATCAGATCAGGAAGTACTTCTTCAATAGCGGAATAAAATGTCGATGCCCTGTCAAAAGCCCGAACCATATAGTTGCTGTTCTTTAATGCAATGATTTCTATTTCCTGTATGCTGGGATCGTCTTCAACGATGTATATTAATGGCATTAATAAAACCTCTTTCTGTGCTGTTGATTAAGCTTCTTTTTGTGGAAGCGAATAAACCTGTTTCAGGTGAAGATATTCCTCGCGGAAAACAGGATCGCTTCCCTTTACTTTGGAGTTAAGGTACTGATGCATGTCTGCGGCGTCTGACTGGATCTCTATGATCGTTACCGCTATGTTTGAACAATGATCAGATACTCTTTCGTAGTTTGTGAGGATATCTTCCAATACAAGTCCGACTTCAAGCGAACATATGCCTTTTCTGAGGCGGTCGACGTGACGCTGTTTCATCTCCATAACGAGATCGTCGATAACTTCTTCCAGCGGTTCAACCTGAGAAGCCTCTTCGACGTCGTTATTTTCGAACGCCGTCGTCGCAAGATCCATTATATCATGGATTGCGACTCCGAGGGAATCAAGTTCTTTTTTGCCCTGGGAGCTTAAAGAAAGACCTTTGCTGTGAAGCTGTTTCGCTGATTCCGCGATATTTATGGCGTGATCCGAAATCCTTTCAAAATCGTTGATCGAATGAAGCAGTATCGACAACAGATGACTGTCGTCGCGGCTTAAGTCTTTCGGAGCCAGCTTCACAAGGTATGTTCCTATAGTATCTTCGAACTTGTCCACGAGCTGTTCGAGCTCTATTACTTTTTCGACTTTCTTGTCGGAATAGTCTTTTAAAACATCCATAGAGAGAACTATCGCCTCTTTTGAATGAGAAGCCATCTCGATTACCGCGTCACGGCTGAGCTGCATAGCGAAGGACGGTTTGTCAAGGAAGCGTTCATCGAGAGCCTGAAGTACTGCAGGCATATCGCTGCGGCGTTCTTCGATGGCTCCGCGATCCCTGATAGTGAGCGTCGCCAGTTTTACAAGGACGTTCGCGAATGGGAACAGCAGGATCGACGCGCCGATGTTAAACAGGCTGTGAATAACGGCGATTCCGGCCGCGCTTGCGTAATCCGACAAAAATTCGAAGTGTACGAAGCTGTTTATCGTATAGAATATGATCATAAATATGATAGTTCCTATAAGGTTGAAATACAAGTGTATGAATGCCGCTCTCTTCGCGTTTTTATTGGCTCCGATCGAAGAAAGAAGGGCAGTTACGCATGTTCCGATATTCTGACCCATGATTATAGGAATTGCTGTGCCGTAAGGAACAAGACCGGAGATACAGAGAGCCTGAAGTATTCCGACAGACGCGGAGGAACTCTGTATGATGGCTGTAAATACGGCGCCGATGATCATGCCGAGTATAGGATTTGAAAATGCGAGGAACATATTCGTGAACGCTGGATCGTTCTGAAGCGGTGTTACGGCTGAGCTCATCGTATCCATACCGAACATAAGTATCGCGAATCCAAGTAAAATGCTTCCGACCATTTTCTTGCGCGAGCCTGTTTTGCCGGTCATTATACATATTATACCGATTGCCGCGAGTATCGGAGAAAAGGAGCTGGGCTTAAGCATCTGCAGCAGGAAATTTTCGCTGTTTATGCCGGCGAGCGATAAGATCCATGAGGTAACTGTAGTTCCTACGTTGGCTCCCATGATAACGCCGACAGCCTGAGTCAGCTTCATGATTCCCGAGTTAACAAAGCCGACGACCATAACGGTAGTGGCCGATGACGACTGTATTACGCCTGTGACTAAAGCGCCTAACAGAAACGCCATAAATCTGTTCTTAGTGAGTCTTTCCAATATTCGTTCAAGCTTTCCGCCTGAAAGCATTACGAGGCTGTCGCCCATGACGTTCATTCCGTACAGGAACAGAGCAAGGCCGCCGACTAATGTCAATACGCCGAATATGTCCATTTCAAAACCTCTCTTTTTTCTAAAAATCTTTACATAATGTTTACATACTTCAAAGAATAAAGGATTTTCGTAAAACATGATAGGGGGTTAATGTAAAGTTTGTGTAAATTATTTCGCCAAAATCAGACAGATTGACAGAATGTGTAAAATCAATTCTCGCTGATTTTTAGCTTTACAATTTTAAAGTGTGGTTGTATACTTCATATCATAAAAAATATATTCTTCAGGGCGGGGTGAAAGTCCCCACCGGCGGTAAAGCCCGCGAGCCGTAAGGCATGATTCGGTTAGATTCCGAAGCCGACAGTAAAGTCTGGATGAGAGAAGAAAAGCAGGTTGGTCTATTTTTGACCGGCTCAAATTCAATTAAGGTTTTCTGATGCCCTGAACTTTTATGTTCAGGGCTTTTTTTCTGCGAAAACATCGATAATAAGTATCGCCCTGATAAAAGTAGAGAGGTGAAAGCAGTATGAATGATCGCGATTATATGGCCCGGGCCATAGAACTTGCGAAGAAAGGTATCGGGGCGGTGAATCCAAACCCGCTTGTGGGCGCTGTGATCGTAAAAAACGGGAAGATCATAGGCGAAGGATTCCACGCGCGGTATGGCGATCTTCACGCCGAAAGAAACGCCATAAAAAATCTTACAGGGAGCGCCAAAGGAGCGACGATATACGTTACCCTCGAGCCCTGCTGCCATCATGGAAAGCAGCCGCCGTGCACGGACGCGATAATTGAAAACGGAATTTCCCGCGTAGTTATAGGCTCAAGGGATCCTAATCCGCTTGTCTCCGGAAAAGGGGCGAAGATACTCAGGGAAAAAGGCATAACCGTCGAAGAGGATTTTATGCGGGAGGAATGCGACGCGCTGAATCCTGTGTTTTTTCATTACATTATGACAAAGACGCCTTATGTCGCCGCGAAATACGCGATGACGGCGGATGGAAAGATAGCGGCCGCGTCAGGACAGTCCAAATGGATAACGTCTAAGGAATCAAGGGCGCTGGTTCAGGTTATGCGATATGAATACAGCGCGATAATGGCAGGCATAGGAACAGTTATGGCAGACGATCCGATGCTGAATGTGAGAATACCTGAAAAGCGAAGTCCCATACGCGTGATATGCGACAGCAGGCTCAGAATTTCGACTGATTCAAAGATAGTTCAAAGTTCAAAACAATATAAGACGATTATCGCGTGTATTTATACAGAAGAGGATTTTTCAAAGGAGAGCGCGTTAAAAAAGAAAAAGGAAGAACTTGAGAAATTCGGAGCGGAAGTTTTGAGCGTGTCTGAAAAAAACGGACATATAGATCTGAAAGAACTCATGAAGAAGCTGGGTGAAAAAAATATCGACAGCGTTTTGATAGAGGGAGGCGGAGAGCTCAATTTTAACGCCTTTAAAGAGCAAATAGTAAACGAAGCCAAAGTTTTTGTCGCGCCGAAGATATTCGGAGGCCGAAGAAGCAAAACCCCGGTGGAAGGAGAAGGCGTCATGTATCCTTCCCAGGCTTTTATGATGAAGCTGACAGGTACGCAGCTTATTGGCGGAGACGTACTTCTTACATATAAAGTGTTAAAGGAGGAAAACGGATGTTTACCGGAATAGTGGAAGAACTTGGAAAAATACGCTCCCTTTCTGTATACGGAAATTCAGGAAAGATTTCGATAATCGCGAAGAAAGTGCTTGAAAACACTAAAATAGGCGACAGCATCGCCGTAAACGGCATATGCCTCACAGTCGTATCGCTTTTACCGGATGGATTCACGGCTGATGTAATGGCGGAAACGATAAGAAGAAGTTCGCTGGGGCAGCTTAAAAGCGGAGATTATGTAAACTTGGAGCGGGCCATGGCAGCTGACGGAAGATTCGGAGGCCATATAGTAGCAGGGCATATAGATGGGACGGGCGTCATCAAATCCCTTGAGAAAGAAGAAAACGCCGTATGGGTGACAATAGAAACAGACCCGGGCATACTTAAATATATAATAGAAAAAGGATCGATAGCTATCGACGGCATAAGCCTTACGGTTGCATATGTCGATGACAGATGTTTTAAAGTTTCAGTTATTCCGCATACCGGCGAAGAGACGACGCTTTTAAAGAAAAAGCCGGGCGATGCGGTGAATCTTGAAAACGATATGATAGGAAAGTACGTTGAGAAACTTATGAATTATTCATCGTCGGAAATGCTGGAAAAGTGCGAAAAATCAACGATTACGATGGAGATGCTCAACGAGTTTGAAAGCGGATTTTAAATAAAATAACGGAAAGAGGACAGGATATGGACATAAAGTACAATACTATAGAAGAAGCTCTTGAAGACTTAAGAGCAGGAAAAATTATTCTTACTACTGATGATCCCGACAGAGAAAACGAAGGGGATATGATATGCGCTGCGCAGTTCGCGACGACAGAAAATATTAATTTTATGGCTACTCACGCAAGGGGACTGATCTGCACGCCGATGACGGCTGAACTTGCCGCGAAATTAAGCCTCGCTCAGATGGTATCGGAAAATACGGACAATCACTCGACGGCTTTTACCGTCGCCGTCGATCATGTGGACACGACAACAGGCATCTCAGCCGAAGAAAGAGGATATACGATGCGCAAGCTGGTAGATCCTGAAACAACGCCGCTCGATTTGAGAAGACCGGGTCATGTTTTCCCGCTTGTGGCCCGCAAAGGCGGCGTGCTCGCGAGAAACGGTCATACGGAGGCTACCGTTGATTTAATGCGGCTCGCGAATTTAAAGCCTGCCGGAGTGTGCTGCGAGATCATGAATGAAGACGGCTCGATGATGCGCTCCAGCGATATTATGAAACTTGCTCAAAAATTCGGACTCAAATTTATCACCATTAAACAGCTTCAGGAATATATGGTCACTCATGAAAAATATGTTTCAAAAGAGGCGGTCGCTGAGCTTCCGACGCAGTTCGGAAATTTCAAAATGTACGGATATATAAACGAGGTTACAGGCGAGCACCATGTGGCGCTGGTAAAAGGCGATATAGGAGACGGCGAAAACGTACTTTGCAGGGTTCATTCTGAATGTCTAACGGGAGACGTCTTCGGCTCGCTTCGCTGCGACTGCGGTCTTCAGCTTCAGACAGCGTTAAAGCAGATAGAAAAAGAAGGAAGAGGAGTTCTGCTCTATATGCGCCAGGAGGGACGAGGAATCGGCCTTATAAATAAGCTCAAAGCGTACGAGCTTCAGGAACAGGGATACGATACCGTAGAAGCCAATATAAAACTTGGTTTTGCGCCGGATCTTCGCGAATACTGGGCGGGAGCGCAGATATTAAGAGACATAGGCGTGAAATCTCTAAGGCTGCTCACGAACAATCCTGACAAGGTGTACGCTCTTGAAGAGTTCGGTCTTGAGATAAAGGAGCGGGTTCCGATAGAGATAGAACCACAGGCTTACGATAACTTTTATATGAAGACAAAACAGGAAAAAATGGGACACATTTTTACAAAAATAAAATTCAAATAACAGGAGGAACAGAAAAATGGCAAATGTAAATATAATCGAAGGAAAAGTAGTAGCGCCTGAAGGCATGAAGGTCGGCATAGCGGCGGCCAGATTTAATGAAATTATTGTAAATAAACTCGTTGGCGGAGCCATCGACGGCCTCGTGCGTCACGGCGTAGAGGATTCCAATATAACTGTAGCATGGGTTCCGGGAGCATTTGAGCTTCCGCTGATCGCTTCTAAAATGGCCTCGTCGGGAAAATATGACGCGGTTATCTGTCTTGGAGCCGTAATCAGAGGCGATACTTCCCACTATGATCTTGTATGCAACGAGTCGGCAAAAGGAATCGCTCAGGTAGGTCTGTCAACAGGACTTCCTGTTTTATTTGGTGTTATAACTACGGAAAATATCGAACAGGCCATCGCGAGGGCGGGAAGCAAAGCCGGAAATAAAGGATACGACTGCGCTTTATCGGCGATCGAGATGGTAAATCTTTCGGCAATGCTGTAACAGGAACAAAAAGCCGGGATTCGCGCTAAAATACGCTAAAATCTACAGTAAAAATCACTGCAAAGAGTTGACATAAATTGCCATAATGTTAATATTATTATGAGTCAAGGGACTAATGGACACAAATCGGATGCTTGCATACGGATTTGTGTCTATGAGGACCGGCAAAACAATATCTATTATTAAAAACCAATAAGGGGAAAAATTATGGCAAACAATCAAGAAGTAGCATTCGTCATAGGACATAAAAACCCTGATACAGATTCCATTTGTTCAGCTATCGCGTTCGCTGATATAAAAAACAGGACAAATACGGATCCGAATATCTGTTATGTTCCTCGCCGCGCCGGTCATATTAATAGCGAAACGCGTTTTGTGCTCGAAAAATTCGGTGTGGAAGAGCCTGAATATATAACGGACGTAGGTACGCAGGTCAAAGACATGGACATAAGAAAAAGTCCAAAAGTCGATCGCAATTGTACGCTGAAAAAAGCGTGGAAAATAATGAAGGAAAACGCGATTGTTTCGCTTCCTGTCAGAAAAGACGACGATTCGCTGGACGGAATTATTTCTCTTGGCGACATAGCAAGAACGTATATGGAAAGCGCTGTCGATACAAAGATGTTCTCATCGGCGCAGGTATCATTTGGAGCTATCGCTGAAACGATCAAAGGAGAGATAATTTTTGGAGATCCGGACGCGAAGATGAAAGAGGGAAAAGTGCTCGTCGGAGCGGCTGATCCTGAAATTCTTCTGCCGCATGTTGAAAAAGGCGATCTCGTAATTCTCGCGTCTTTATCGACGCATCCGATAGAGATCATGCAAAGAGGAGTATCATGTATCATCATGACTCTGAATATTCCTGTAAGTGATGACATGATTGAAGAGGCAAAAAAGACAGGGTGCGTCATTATTTCAACATATGCAGATACGTATACGGTCGCGAGGCAGCTCATCCAGAGCATACCGATCGAGTATATCATGAAGACTGAAAATCTGCTGACATTTAATGATGAGGACTATACCGAAGATATAAAATCGACTCTTACAGACAGCAGACACCGCGCGTTTCCCGTCATAGATAAAAACGGAAAATGTATAGGAACAATTTCGCGCCGTAACTTCCTCGGCATAAGAAAGAAAAAAGTCATTCTCGTAGATCATAACGATATGGATCAGGCTGTCGACAATATAGAGGCTGCGGAGATCCTTGAAATAATAGATCATCATAAAGTAGGAAATGTACAGACCACTCAGCCGATTCTTTTCAGAAACGAGCCGATGGGATGCACTGCTACGATTATTTTCAGAATTTATCAGGAGGAAAGAGTCGATCCGTCTCCTGAGATCGCGGGACTTATGTGCGCGGCTATCATTTCGGACACGCTTATGTTCCGATCGCCGACATGTACGATCCTGGATAAAATGGCGGCGGGCTCTCTTGCGCTGCTGGCCGGAATTGAAATAGAGAAGTTCGCTAAAGAAATGTTCATGGCCGGAAGCGACTTTGAACATAAGTCGCCGGAAGCTATATTCTATACGGACTTCAAAAAATTCAACACGGAGAAAATCCTGTTTGGTATCGGACAGGTATCTTCTATGGCGCCCGAAGAACTTGCAGGCGTCAAAGAAAAACTCTTATCATTTATGCCGTCACAGTGCGGAGAAAAAACAGGAATCAATCAGATATACTTTATGCTTACTGATATTCTGGCTGAAACAACGGAACTTTTGTTCTGCGGCGACGGAGCGCAGGATATAGTGGAAAGAGCGTTCAAAGTGACGACAGACGGAAACAGCTGTCTGCTGCCGGGCATCATTTCCCGAAAGAAACAGCTTCTGCCGAAACTTTTATCAGCTATGCAAGAGGGTTAAGCGTTCTATGAAAGGAGCCATATATGTTTTGTTATAATTGCGGAAAACAGGTTAATGACGGCGCGGGATTCTGCCCGTATTGCGGAGCAAAATTAAATCAGAACGCGCCGCAGGAGCCGAATCGTCAAAATACTCAGA